>JAFTBD010000074.1 GCA_017455385.1 Clostridia bacterium | reverse complement strand
GTAATAAGACCCTCGGCAGATTCATCTTGGACGGCATCGCTCCCGCACCGCGCGGCATCCCGCAGATCGAGGTCACTTTCGACATCGATGCGAACGGCATCGTGAACGTCAAAGCGAAAGATAAAGGCACCGGCAAGGAGCAGAGCATCACCCTCACCGCGAGCTCGAACCTCACCGAGAGCGACATTGACGCCGCCATCAAAGATGCGGAGAGATATGCGGAAGAAGATAATAAGCGTAAAGAGCTCTTTGAGATGAAAAACAGCGCGGAACAGCTCATCTACACGGCGGAGAAAGCCCTCAAAGAGAGCGGCGATAAGCTGACCGACGAAGATAAGCACATCGTGGAAGAAGCGGTCAAAGTGGCGAAGGAAGAGATCCAGACCGATGACATCGATAAGATCAAAGCCGCCATCGACAAGCTCTCTGCGGCGATCAACCCCGTCTTTACCAAACTGTATCAGCAGGAGCAGGCGAATAACCCGAATGGCGATCAGGGTGGCGACGACGGCAGTATCAACGGCAACGGGACGGTGGAATGATCCTCCCATAAAGGTAATGTAACGACGATTGCAGAGGGGTTCAACCTCTCTGCAACTTGCGTATTGAACGGTAGAAGGTATTATGGCAGAGAAATACGATTATTATGAGATCCTCGGCGTAAGCAAGAACGCGACGGATGACGAGATCAAATCGGCGTATCGTCGAATGGCGAAGAAGTACCATCCCGACCTCTACACCACCCGTCCCGAAGATGAGAGACGTCAAGCGGAAGAGCAGTTCAAGAAGATCAATCATGCCTACGACGTCCTCTCGGATAAGCAGAAGCGTGCCGCTTACGACCAATACGGTGACGAGAACGGTCCGATGGGCGGTGGATTCGGCGGCGCGGACGGCGCGCAGGGATTCAGCGGATTCGACGACTTCTTCGGCGACTTCTTCAGCGCCTTCACGGGCGGCAGGAGAGGGACTCGTGCGTCCGGACGGATCAACGGCGACGACATCACCGTCAATATCACCATCGACTTCATGGAAGCGGTGCGCGGCGTGCAGAAAGACATAAACATTACCCGTCAGGAGAGTTGTGCGGACTGTCGCGGCACCGGTGCAAAAGGCGGCTCGGCGTATAAGACTTGTACACGTTGCGGCGGGAGCGGTCACATCACCACTCGTCAAAATACCATTTTCGGTCAGCAGGTGATTCAGAGCATTTGTCCCGACTGTCGCGGCACAGGTAAGATCATCACGGAAACTTGCCGCTCCTGCGGAGGCAAAGGCGCCGTGCGTCAGTCGCGCGTTATCCACGCCAATATCCCCGCGGGTATCGATAACGGACAGATGATCACCTTCTACAATGAGGGCAACTGCGGTAAAAACGGCGGCTCGAACGGCAATCTCATCTTGATCGTGAACGTGCGCCCGCATCCTCTCTTCAAGAGAAAGGGCTATGACGTTTATTTCGACGTGCCCATTTCCTTCTCGACGGCGGCGCTCGGCGGCGAGATCGAGGTGCCCACTTTGGACGGCGTCACGAAGTATAAAGTCGCGGAAGGTACCGCAACCGGTACGGTCTGTCGTTTATCGGGAAAGGGCATCAAGAGGGTGTATGGCTCCACGAAAGGTGACCTCTATTTCACTTTGCAGGTGCAGACTCCCTCGGGACTCAGCAAACAGCAGAAAGAGATGTTGAAAAACTTTGAGGATTCTCTGTCTCCGTCTCAGTGCGCCAAGCAGAAGAAATTCTCCGAATTTTTGAAGAAATGATCAAGATCGTATGTATCACCACACATGAAGGCGCGGAACTCGTAGCGGATATCCTCTACGAGTTTTCACGTTCCGGCGTCACCATTCTCGACAAAGAGGACGTTGCCGAACTGTGGAATTCGACCTTGGTCTTCGATTACCTCGAGGATGATGTATTGGATCGCCCGGAAGAGGTCAGTGTCATCGGATATTACGAGGGAGATTATTCCGAGATATCCGACGATCTCGAGAAAAAGATAAATGATCTTCGCGACCGCGTATCATATCCCATCCTCCTCTCTGCGGAGGAAGTAAAGGACGCTGATTGGACGGAAGATTGGAAGAGTTTCTACGAGATCATTCGCGTCGGAGAGTTCGAGGTCGTTCCTGTGTGGAAACAGGAGGAAGCGACGGACGGAATCGTCGTGCTCATCGACCCCGGCGCCGCATTCGGCACGGGAGAACACGAGTCCACGCGTCTGTGCTTGTCTTTGCTCTCGGATATCGTCGTCACGGGAAAAAAGGTGATAGATACCGGCTGCGGGAGCGGTATCCTCGGTATTGCCGCCTTGAAAAAGGGTGCAAAAGAGGTCTTGTTCCGCGATATAGACGAGTCGGCGCTGAATAATCTCCGAGAGAATATCCGATTAAACGGCGTTTCGGGAGTCGTCGAATGCGCTTCGCTCCTTGAAGGGATCGAAAAGCCGATAGATCTCGTTCTCGCAAATATCACCGCAGACATCCTTTCTCGTATGACGAATGCGGGTGACGTTGTCAAAAGTGGCGGCTATCTCATCATGAGTGGGATCATCGACAAGTATGCGCCCGACCTTATCGAGCAATATCGGGGGATGGGGTTCGATCTCGTCCGAGAAGAGACGGACGGTATTTGGAAAGGTCTCTTGATGCGCAAAAAATAATTGAAAAGACCGTTTGCCGTCTTATTTTTATAAATAGAATTTATAATAGTTCTTGCGAAAAGCCCACGAATGGTATAAAATGATCGTATGGAGATCAAGCGTTTTTTCGTAGATAGCCCCCTCACGGTCGGGAAAGATACGGTGGTCACCGGAGACGAATTCGTCCACGCGGTCAAGGTCAGTCGCTATAAAGTCGGCTATAAGCTCATTTTATCAAATGGCGACGGCTATGACTATTTTGCCGTCATCACCGCCGTCGACAAGCATTCTTTCACAGCTCGTGTCGAGAACGCCGAGAAGAATGCGAATGAGCTGAATGTCCCCCTCGTCCTCTATATGTGCGGTATCGAGAGATCGGATATCGCCGTGCAGAAAGCGACAGAGATCGGCGCGACGGAGATACGCTTTATCGTCTCGCGTTTCACGAATACGAAAATGCAGAATTACGACCGCCTGCGCAAGATCGCGGCCGAATCCGCCAAGCAATGCGGCAGGGCGGTGGTGCCGAAGATCTTCGAGACGGTCCCTTTCGAGGAGGGCGTCCGTGATGTGGTGACTCGCTGTGATACCTGCATTTTCGCCTACGAAGGAGCGACTGCCGGCAGGATCTCGGATCATATCACGAAAGAGACCTCGTCCGTCGCCGTTATCATCGGCAGCGAAGGGGGCTTCGCGGAAGAGGAAGTTGCCTTCGCGCGTGAGCAGGGCGCGCACGTCGTCACCCTCGGCAGGCGTATCTTGCGTGCGGAAACGGCGTCCATCGTAGCACTTGCACTGACGGCGGACTTATTGGAGAAGTATGAAAGCGGTAGTATTGAACCTCGGATGTAAAGTGAATCAATGTGAATGCGACAGCCTCATCGGCAAACTCAGGGCGATGGGGTACGAGGTCTCCGACCGTCTTGAACGGGCGGATGTCTACATCATCAACACCTGCGCTGTCACCAAAGAAGCGGAACGCAAATCCCGCCAATACATCGGCAAGGTGAAGAAGCTGAATAAAAGCGCAAAAGTGTATGTCATCGGTTGCGCCGCGGAGAAGAATGCGGAGCAATTCGAGTGCAAAGACGTCACTTTTATCTCAGGCACTGCCCTGAAAGAAGATGTACTTTCATTCGGAGACGGCGTCCACGTCGCGCCCATTCCCAATGAATACGAATACATGTCGGAGGCGGAGCCTACCCGCGCTCGCCATTACGTCAAGATCGAGGACGGTTGCAATAATTTCTGTTCTTACTGTATCATCCCCTATCTCCGCGGCAGAGTCCGTTCCCGCAGTGTGGACAGCATTCTCGCCGAATGCGAGAAAGCGGCGGAACGCACGGACGAGATCGTCTTGACGGGTATCAACGTCACTTGCTACGGTCACGATATCGGCACGTCGCTCGCGGAGCTCATCCTGCGGCTGTCTTCCATTCCCGCGCGCATTCGTCTCAGTAGCCTCGAGGCGTCCATTATCACCACGGATTTTTTGGATGCGATCGAGAAAGCAGGGAACGTTTGCCCCCATTTCCATCTTTCTCTCCAGTCGGGCTGTGACGCTGTCCTTTCCGCGATGTCGCGCCACTACACGACCGCGCAATATAAAGAGAAGGTGAATATGATCCGCGCTCGTTTCCCGTCAGCCGCCATCACGACGGATATCATCGTCGGGTTCCCGACGGAGACGGAGGACGACTTCCAAACGACATTGTATTTCGCGCGTGAGATCGCCTTTTCCGACATCCACGTTTTCCCGTATTCCAGACGCTACGGCACGGCGGCATATCCCTTAGGTGCGCTCGATCCCGCGATATTGAAGGACAGAACGGATCGTTTGCTCGCTCTTAAAAGCGAGTTGAAGCGTCAATATGAGAGCGGCTTCGTCGGTTGTGAGCTGGAAGTCGTGCCCGAGACGACGGACGGGATGTTCGCGGAAGGGTATTCGGAGAATTATATCCGCGTTTATTTCCCCGATCGTGGCGTCACGATAGGGCGAAAGGTACAAGTAACGGCAGAAGGCGAGAGGGCAGACGGTCTTCTCGCAAGATAGGAGGTATATATGGACTGCATTTTCTGTAAGATCATCAAAGGGGATATCCCGAGCGCTCGCGTCTATGAAGACGAGAATATGATCATCATCAAAGATATCGCCCCGCAGGCGAAATACCATTATCTCGCCATCCCGAAGAAGCACTTCGCCGACGTCACGGAAATGACGGCAGACGATGCCGTTTTGGTCGGCAATATGCTGAGGAAGATTGGTGAGCTCGCTCCCTCTCTCGGCTTAGACGGCGGATTCCGCCTCGTATCCAATAAAGGCGCCGACGCCATGCAAAGCGTTCCGCACCTGCATATCCACATCTTGGGTGGCGAAAAAATGTCCGATAAAATGTGCTGAAACGTTTGACACGATTTCTCGATTGGTGTAATATTTTACCATTGAAACTATAATTACCGAGTGTCGGAAGGCGGGTGAATAAGATGACTACTATCAAAGTTCGTGAAACGGAGTCCCTTGACAGTGCGATCAGACGTTTTAAGCGTCAGTGCACCAAAGACGGTATTATAGGTGACATCAAGAAGAGAGAAGCTTATGAGAAGCCCAGCGTGAAGCGTAAGAAGAAGGCTGAAGCCGCACGCAAGAGAAGGTCTTCCAGAGACTGATAAAATTGCCGAGCATTGCTCGGCTTTTTATATGATTACCGCGTAAGAATATGCTCGCTACATTGATCATCGTGATCGTGACGTTCATCATCTTGACGTCCTGCATCCTCTTCCTGCCTTCCGTGACTATTCGGAAGTGCAAGGTCGGAACGTATTGGATGGTCGCCCTCGTGGGTGCTGTCGTCCTCTTGGCGTCTCGGCTCGTCCCGATCGGGGAAGTGTGGCGCGGCTTGACGGCGGACAGCGGGATAAACCCCATCAAGATATTGGTCCTATTCTTCTCGATGACGTTCCTGTCCGTCGTGCTCGATGAGCTCGGTTTTTTCAGGTATCTTGCCGATCGAGCGGTCAAAGCGGCAGGGAAGAGCCAACTGACCTTTTTTATACTCTTTTATTTCCTGACGGCGATCCTTACGGTCTTCACGTCAAATGACGTGGTCGTCCTGACATTGACCCCCTTCATCTGCTTCTTCTGCAAGAATGCGGATGTCGATCCGATTCCGTATCTCGTCGCGGAGTTCGCCGCGGCGAATACCTGGTCGATGATGCTCGTCATCGGGAATCCGACGAATATTTATCTTGCGTCTTTCGCCGGTATCGATTTTGTTTCCTATCTCGGCACGATGGTGCTTCCGACGCTTGTCGCCGGCGCGGTGGAATTCGGCATTATATTTCTTATTTTTCGGAATAAACTCAAGACGGAGATCTCCTCGGAAGATAACGAACGCGTGCTTCCCGACAAGCCTTCTTTGATCGTAGGTCTCGCACATCTCGGCGTTTGTTTGGTCTGTCTCGTTATCTCGGGATATATCAAGGTGGAGATGTGGCTTGTTTCCGCTGTTTGCGCGGGTTCTCTCTTCGTTTGTATGCTCGTGATGCGGCTCGTTTCCAAACGGAAAACGACCTATCTTACCTCCTCGTTGAAGAGGCTCCCGTGGCAGCTCATCCCGTTCGTGCTCTCGATGTTCGTCATCGTCATCTGCTTGGAATATCAGGAGATATCCGCTCGAATCGCGGCGTTCCTCGGAGGCAAAGCCTGCGTCTGGACATACGGTTTCTCGTCCTATATCGCCGCCAACCTCATCAATAATATCCCGATGAGCATTTTATTCGGCTCATTCCCCGTCGCGCTTCCGGAAACGGCGCGATTGCAAGCGGTGTACGCCTCGGTCATCGGTAGCAATATCGGCGCTTTTCTGACGCCGATCGGTGCCTTGGCGGGCATCATGTTCACCGAGCTCACTTCGCGGTATGACGTTAAATTCGGTTTCGGAGAATTCGTCCGCTACGGGACGGTGGTGTCGCTGCCGACCATCGTCGCCGCGCTCGCCGTATTGTTCCTCGTCTTATAATTATCTTTTGAAAGGCTTAGTCTCTTCGTCGTAGTCTTCGTCCGCGTCGAATATTTCTTTGATAAGATTGCCTCTTGCGATGGCGTGAGCGCCGTATTTCGCGCGGATCAGGTCAATGCTTTTTTCGAGCCTCGTATTCTTGTCCGAGATGGATGCGCTCCCGATAAAATCGGTCTGGAAATAATCCGTCGAATCGAATAGATAGATCGAGGTGATCGTGATAGCTCGAAGGGGGAGAGACTTGCCTTCCGTCCATACTTGCGGGAGGAGGTGCATCG
>JAFTBD010000073.1 GCA_017455385.1 Clostridia bacterium | reverse complement strand
GAGAGTTGCTCTCGAAGATCGAGATAAAATGACCGTTTTAAGGAGGTTATGATATGTTTTGGAATAATAGAAAAGGAGCGGGGCTCATCAAGACGATACTGAAGATCATTCTGGTCTTGGTCTTGGTCGTTGTCATCGCGGCGATCGGCTACCTCGCATACATCATGCTGGACTACTCCCGCATCGAGGATGACCTCGCACTCGATCCGCATGGCACGTCGACGAACGGCGCCGTCACAGTGGGCACGAAATATACCGTTGTCACGCAGAATCTCGGCTTCGGCGCCTATACGCCCGAGTTCACCTTCTTCATGGATGGCGGCACGCAGTCGTGGGCGGAGAGCAAGGAGAGCGTCATCTCCTGTATCGATCAAGGCGCGAATAACGTGAAAGGTTTCTTGCCCGACTTCGTCTTCTTCCAGGAAGTGGACACTGACTCCACTCGCAGTTATCACGTGGATCAGAGCAAGCAGCTGGCGGGGAAATTCGACGGATTTATGTACACGGAAGCGGTGAACTATCATTCATCCTTCCTGATGTACCCCATCACCCAGCCGCACGGCTTCGCGAACAGCGAATTGATGACCTTCTCCAAGTACGAGGTCGCGTCGGCGATCCGTCGCAGCTTCCCCATCTCGGAGGGCTTCTCCAAGTTCCTCGACCTCGACCGTTGCTTCTCCAAGAGCTACGTGAAAGTGGCGGGCGGGGACAATTATCTCGTGCTCTATAACGTGCACTCTTCGGCGTACGGCGGCAGCGACGAGATCCGCACCGCGCAGATGACCAAACTTTTCGAGGATATGCAGGCGGAGTATGAAAAGGGCAATTATTGCGTTTGCGGCGGCGACTTCAACCACGACTTCACGGGAGATTCCAAGAAGAAGCTGAATCCCGATATGGATATCCGCGACGATTACGGCTGGGCGCAGGCATTCCCCGCGGAGCTTCTCTCCAAGTATGACATCACTCAGTGCATCGAGTATTCCGACTCTGAGCTCAAAGCCACCTGCCGCGACTGCGACATCCCCTACAAAGAGGGTAATTTCACCGTCATCGTGGACGGCTTCCTGATCTCGAAAAACGTGGAATGCGTTGACGTTTGGAACCGCTATAACGGCTTCACGTATTCCGATCACGCTCCCGTACAGCTCGACTTCAGACTGAAAGCGGCATAATAGAATGATCCTATAATAAAGAGACCCGCATACCGTTCGGCGTGCGGGTCGTTTTTTTGTCCGAATTACAAGGCGGTCAGGACAGCGACTTTCAGATACAGAGTTTCGTCCATATTGAGAACGGCGGCGTGATCGGGACTCTGCACCCTGAGCTCGCTGAGCTTCACCCGCACCTTCGCGTGATCGGACGCTTCCTCGATCATTCGGAGGAAGAGTGGGAGGGTCAGGTGCTGACTGCACGAGCAGGTCACGAGGACGCCCTTCGGGGACAGTAGTTTCAGTGCGAGGGTATTGATGTCGAGATAGCCTTTATAGCCTTCTTTCACGGTGTCCGTGGACTTGGTGAAGGCGGGCGGATCGAGGACGATCATATCGAATTTCTCGCCCGCGGCGTGGTATTCCCGCAATAAGGCGAAAACGTCCGCTTTCAGCGTCTTGATCGCAGTGATCCCATTCAGCGCGGCATTCGTCTTCACCGCTTCGAGCGCCGTTTCACTGACGTCCGCGGCGATGACCTCCGCGGCGCCTCCGAGGGCGGCGTTCAGAGAGAATCCGCCTTGATTGCAGAAACAGTCGAGCACTCTCTTTCCTTTCGCGTAGCGGCGAATGGCGGCACGGTTCTCTTTCTGATCGAGGAAATAGCCCGTCTTCTGTCCGTTCTCGAGGTCGATGCGGAGCTTCAGCCCGTTTTCTGTGATGGTGAGATCATGGTCGAGGGTGCCGTAGAGCACGCCCTTGACGGGTCTCAGCCCTTCCTTTTCGCGCACGAGGACGTCGCTGCGCTCGTAGATACAGGCGGGGGAGAATACCTCGCGGAGGACGTCCGTGATCATCTCTTTCCGCTTTTCCATACCGAGCGAGAGGAACTGCACGGAGAGGTGGTCGGCGTATTTGTCCACGATGAGCCCGGGGAGGTCGTCGTTTTCCGCGAATACCGCGCGATAATTGTCCTCGTATCCGAGGGCGAGCCTAGCGTCCCGCGCCGCGGTGATACGGCACAGGAAGAAGTCGCGGTCGATGGTCTCTTCTTTCCGTGTCAAAATGCGCACGATGATCTTGGACGCGTGGTTGATGAAACCGTAGCCGACGAGCCGCCCGTCCGCGGCGAGCACTTTCGCCACCGAGCCTTGCTCGTCCTTGCCGGCGATCTCCTTCACCTCATTGGCGTAGATCCAAGGATGACGGAACGCGCGCTTTTCTTCACCTTTTTTCAGTGTCAGTACGTACATAGCCTTTTTCTCCGTCCATAATAGTAGCACGGAAAGGGCTCGGAAATCAATGTTTTTACGGGCAGGCGTTTGACAGGGGAGAGATAAAGTTATTACAATAACTTTCGTATGGATACCTTAGGCGTTCGGAAAGGGATGGATATGACCTGCGGCAAGCTGCTCCCCAAGCTGCTTGCTTTCGCCGTGCCCCTCGCGCTGTCCGGCGTCCTTCAGCTTCTTTTCAACGCGGTCGATCTCATCGTCATCGGCAATTTCTCCGAGACGAGGGTGGTGTCCCTCGCGGCGGTCAGCAGCAACAATTCCCTCATCAATCTCTTCGTCAATATCGCGATCGGCATCTCACTCGGCGTCAACGTCGTGATGGCGCAGGCGATCGGTAGCGGCGACAAAGAGAAATGCGAACGCACCGTGCATACCGCGATGCTCCTCTCCCTCTTCGTCGGCGGGGCGATCATGATCGTCGGCACGGTCTTCGCCCGCGAGTTCCTCGTATTGATGCAGGCGAATCCCGACGTCATCGACAAGGCGTACACCTATCTTTTCATTTACTTTTTCGGCGCACCCGCGAATATCGTCTATAATTTCGGCGCGGCGCTCCTGCGCGCGAAAGGGGACACCCGTCGTCCTCTCATCTATCTCACCGTCGCAGGCGTCGTGAACGTCATCCTCAATATCATACTCGTCGTCCCGGGCAAGATGGATGTCGCGGGCGTGGCGCTCGCCACCATCGTGTCGCAGTACGTCTCCGCGGCGCTCGTTGTCATTGCGCTCATACGGGAGACGGGAGAACTGCACCTCGTGCCGAAACGTTTGCGCTTCTGCAAAGAGGAATTATTGCATATCATTCGCATCGGACTGCCGTCCGGTCTCTTGTCCTGCTTCTTCTCCGTCGCGAATATCATCATCCAGTCCGCGATGAATACTTTTCCCGCAGAGATGATCGCGGGGAATGCGACGGGCGTCTCCATCGAGGCTTTCATCTATACGTCGATGAATGCGGTCGCCGGAACGGCGGGCACCTTCGCGGGGCAGAATTACGGCGCGGGCAAGTATCGCCGTATCAAGCGGGTGATGTGGGACTGCTGTATGATCGAAGCCGTCCTCGGCATTGCTTTAAGCGCCCTCTTTATGCTCCTTCGTTTCCGTCTCGCGTCCGTCTATTCGCCGGAAGATGCGGTGGTTGAGGTGGCGGCGCGACGCATGATGTATATCCTTCCTTTTTACTTTATTTGCGGCGTAGTCGAGGTGCTCGTCGGCTGTATGCGCGGGATGAATTACGCGGTCTTGCCGACGATCGCTTCCTTCTTATGCGTGTGCGCGTATAGGATCGTGTGGGTATTCACCGCGTTCCGCGTCTATCGGGATATGGGCACGTTGTGGCTGTCATATCCCATTAGTTGGATATTCAATTTATTAGTAGACACCGTAATGATCTTTTTCGTCTTTCGTGCCGTTTTCCGCAAGAAGCAGGAGCTCGGGGAATGCGGCGAAAGTCTTCAGTCGGATGGATAATCTTGTTTTACATTCCGTGAAACTTGCGATATAATATAGTCGCGGCAAACAGCCGCGGAGTATAATATAAGGAGAACGTTATGCAACAGAAGATCGTGCCCATCACACTCCTCACCGGATATCTCGGCGCGGGGAAGACCACTCTCTTGAACTATGTTTTATCCAATCAGAAAGGCTATCGTGTCGCCGTCATCGTGAATGACATCGGCGAAGTGAATATCGATGCGAGCCTCATCGCGTCGGGCGGCGTCGTGCAAGAGAAGGACGCCAGCCTCGTCCCCCTCCAGAACGGCTGTATCTGCTGCACGCTGAAAGAGGATCTCATCAAGCAGATCGGAGAGCTCGTCCTGAGCGGCAAATTCGACTATATCCTCATCGAGGCGAGCGGTATCTGCGAGCCTGTGCCCATCGTACAGACCATCGAATACATCCACGAGAACACCAAGACCTGCGATATGACGGTGCGACTCGATAACGTCGTGTCCGTCGTGGACACCCTGCGTCTCGTCGAAGAATTCGGCGAAGGCAAAGCCCTGATGAAAGAGGACATCGAGGAAGATGACATCGAGAACCTCATCATCCAGCAGGTGGAATTCTGCACCAAGATCATTATGAATAAGACCGATCTCGTCACCCCCGAACAGCTGAAGGAAGCGGAGGCGGTCATTCGCGCCCTGCAACCCGAAGCGGAGATCATCGAAGCGGTGAAAGGCGAGGTCCCCCTCGAGAAGATCCTCGGCACGAACTGCTTCGACTTCGAGACGGCGTCCCGCTCCGCA
Organism: Clostridia bacterium; assembly: GCA_017455385.1. Lineage (GTDB taxonomy): Bacteria > Bacillota > Clostridia > Christensenellales > CAG-1252 > CAG-1252. The sequence goes on along the minus strand of JAFTBD010000073.1, from coordinate 722 downwards.
GCCTGGATCAAAGGGCTCGAAGAGCTCGAGGAAGAGGAGGAGCCGGAGGGCGAGGTGCTGGAATACAATATCTCCACCTTCGTCTACAAGCGCAGACAACGTTTCAATACCCGAGCTTTCATCGATTGGGCGAATAATAGTTTCCCGAAGACGGTCATCCGCGCGAAAGGCATCGTGTGGCTCAGCCGCGACTCGGAGAATATGTTTATGTTTGAGCAGGCGGGCAGTCAGAAGAGCCTCGTGAATGCTGGACCGTGGGTGGCGTCTCTCTCCTATCAAGAGCAACAGGAGATCCTCCTGATGGCGCCCGAAGTCGCCGCCGAATGGGACGAGAAGCTCGGCGACAGAATGATCAAGCTGGTCTTCATCGGCAAGAATATGGATCGCGCCGCGATCGAGGCGGAGCTCGACTCTTTTCTGAAATAACGGCAGCATAAACGGCAGCGTATAGCGGCGCATATACGAATCTAACTATCTCATCAAAGGGCAGTTACGTACAATAAGTACGCGCCTGCCCTTTTCTTCGAAGAGCGCTTCGTCTCTGCACCGCTCTCCGCTGCCGTTTGTTTGGAATGCATAGCAAGACTGTTAAAACATAGAAATTTATAGAGAAAAGGGCGTAATTGAGAGAAGTCGAACCGCGTTACGACAAGGGAGAGTGGTGGAAAAATCCAAATTACGACAGTAGAGAAGGGTATAGATGCGAGGCTCGGCAAGCCTTG
>JAFTBD010000072.1 GCA_017455385.1 Clostridia bacterium | reverse complement strand
TGTCGCCGAGACCGCTGACGCAGTCTCTTACGCGACATATCGGCATACTGCCTTGCTGCTCCGAGACTTTCGTCTCGTTCGCGGTTTGTCGAGCGTTCATCGGCGCGTCCGCATACGGCTTGCCTTGTCTTTCGCAAGCCTACTTGCTCGGCGCCTATCTCCGCTCTCTTTTTTAAGTAATTCTTTGGAGAATTATTAGGATCGCGCTCTGCGCGTTACCTCAATTCCTAATTCATAATTCCTAATTAAATAAAGCGTCAGCGCTTCAATTCCGCATTGGATCAAGTTCCGCATTCCGCAATAAAGCGAAGCGACGCACACATTTGGACGACAGAATAGCCCGATGCGCCTATTAAGTCCCTTGAAGTCCCTACGCCTCCCTTGCGTCGCAGTCTTCCCAAAAGTCCCTTGGAGTCCCTTGATCTCGCCCTACTCTTTTCCAAGGCACTCTCGCCCTCTTTCTGTCTCGAAAGTGTCAATTCGATGTGTCTTTTTCGCGCGGCAGGCGCGGCAGGATTGGGCTTATGCCCAAAAAGTTCATCAGCGCCCTCTGAAAAAACGGGCATTGACAAGACTATATGATCTCGATTATAATGTTTTTAACATTATCTCGTTTCAGCGGCGGCGATCCGCCGCGTTCGGATGAGGTCCGCGCCCTTATTTGAGATAAGGGCGAGCATTCGGACCGACTCGGAGGCAACTATGAAAAAGACATTCTCCCGCATCATTCCCATCCTGCTCCTTCTCGTAGCGGCGATCCTATTCACCGCATGCGGACTCTTGCAAAGCGGCAACGTGGACACCGCTTCGTACGACGAACTGCACGGCGTATACCTGACCTACGCAGGGAGCGGCGGCACCCTCTCCTACGACCAATGGCTCACCTCTCTCCATGAGGGCAAGGCGGAGGGCGTCGGCATAGCGAGCATCACAGAAAGCGATGAAGAGGGCGTCTACACCGTCACATACACGGACGGCACTTCTGCGGATTATTCCGTACAAAACGGATTAAAAGCGCTCGCGAGCGCAGAGAAGATAGAGCTGACGGGAGACGGCATCTATACCATCACGTACTCGGACGGCACGACCTCCACCTTCACCATCGCCGAGGGCGGCGCGGGAATCTCGAAGATCGAGAAGACCGCTACCGAAGAGCTGACCGACACCTACACCGTCACCTTCACGAACGGCGAGACCGCCACCTTCACCGTCACCCGCACCGAATCGTCGAGCGGGGATGGCGAGATCGGCGGCACGGAGAATAACGATAACGAGAACGGCGGCGAGAGCGGCGGGAACGATACTCCTGTCACCACGACGACCATCGCCGACACCCTCACCAAGATCGAGGCGGACGACGTGAGCGACAACATTTACAGGTGCACCGCCTTCTGCAAGGACGGCACCACCTTCACCTTCTCCGTTACAAAAGGCTCGAATGGGCTCCTCAGCGTCGGAAGCCCCAACGGCAAGGTCACCAAAGCGGAGCAGACGGGCGTCGACGGCGACAAAGTCACTTTTACAGTGACTTTTCGAGACGACAGCACCTATTCTTTCAGCGTGATCGAGGCGCAAAACGGCACCGATGAACCGGGTGGCAACGACACTCCCGGTGGAAACGATGAACCGGGCGGCACAGACGATCCGAACGGAAACGACGAGCCCGGCGGTAATGACGAACCGGGTGGCAACGACACCCCCGGCGGCAACGACACTCCCGGCGGCAACGACGAGCCCGGTGGAAACGACACCCCCGGTGGCAACGACACTCCCGGTGGCAACGACACTCCCGGTGGCAACGACACTCCCGGTGGAAACGATGATCCCGGCGGCGCCGACGATCCGAACGGTAATGACACCCCCGGCGGCAACGACGAGCCCGGTGGCAACGACACTCCCGGTGGGAATGATGAGCCGGGTGGTAATGATGAACCCGTATTTCTGCCCGAGGCGCCCGCCCTCTCTTTGTCGGAAGACGCCATCACCTGGGAGGCGGTGAAGAACGCCACCCATTATCTCGTGTCCATTGACGGCGGCGATCGCATCGATACCGTCGAGACCTCTATCCGATATTCCGCGCTGGACGGCGAGCACACCGTGCGCGTCACATCCGCGAACGGCGAGGCGGAGGGCAAGAGCGCTTCCGTCACCTATCGCGCGGCGACGGTCTCCCTCTCCGAGATCGCCACGAAGGGCTTGACCGCGACTTGGTCGGCGGCGTCCTGCGGCGTGGAGCTCACCGTAAACGGTGAGAGCGCCGACTGCTTCCCCTCTGAGGACGGCACCTATTCCTACACCGCGAGCGGTGACGAGATGAGCTTTCTGCTGTCCGTGACCGCGACGGCGGGCTACAAGGACGGCGTGTACTATTACGGCAGTCTCACCAAGACCGCCACCATCACCCGCACCAAGCTCGAAGCACCCCTTCTCTCCGCTTCGCTCCGCGGCGTTTCTTGGACGAGCGTCCCGAACGCCACCTCTTATTCCATCCGTTCGGACGACGGCGAGTGGACGGTCGCTTCGGCGAATCTCGCCGCGCTCTCGACCGTGATCGGTGAACACGTATTCACGGTGGTTGCCGTCCCGTCCGATCCTTTCTATGCATCGAGCGAAGAGGCGACCTACGCCTACACCACAGCCGCGGCGACGCTGTCCGCCCTCTCCGTGGACGGTCTGACCGTGTCCTGGACGACGACGGGCACCCCGACCCTCCGCGTGAACGGCGAGACTGCCGTCATCACGACGGACGGCTCCTATCTCCTGCCTTCGGTGGCGGGAACGTATGAGGTGTCCGTGTCCGTCACGAGCGCATTCGCGGACGACGTCTATCATTACGCCGCCACATCCCTCACGAAATCGACTTCCGTGACCATCGACCCCCTGTCCTCTCCCGTGCTCACCGCGAGCGCGGACGGCGCCACTTGGGATGCAGTGGAGAATGCCGCCTGTTACCTCGTTTCCGTTGATGACGACGATTGGACGGAGACGACCGGACGCGTCGCGGCGCTCCTCTCCCCTGTCGGCAGACATATCGTCCGCGTGAAAGCCGTCCCCTCCGACCCCCGTTACGTGGAGAGCGCGATGGCGATCTACGAGTACGAGACCGTTGCGATCACCCTGTCCGACCTGACCGTTCAGCACACGACCGTCACTTGGCGCGCCGTGGCGGCGTCCGTGACTCTCACCGTGAACGGAGAGCCTGCGGCGTACGACTTCACAAGCGGCAGTTATTCCTACACCTGCCCCGATGCGGCGGGCACCTACGATCTCTCCGTGTCCGTTTCGGAGGGCTATGATGCGGACGCCAAGACCTATTTCGTCGGCTCTGCGGACACCAAAAACGCGAGGATCACCGTCACCGCGCTCGCCGCGCCCGAGATCTCCGCGTCCCTGTCCGGCGTGACCTGGAGGGCGGTGTCCCATGCCAATGCCTATTACGTCAGCGTGGACGGCGGCGCCTGGACGGCGAATTACACCTTCAAGTCGGCGCTCCTCTCCGCGGCGGGCGAACATACCGTGCGCGTGAAGGCGACCTCCGACAATTCAATCTACGCAAACAGCGACATCGCGACCTATACCTACACAACCGTCGATGCGGCGCTCTCCGACCTCTCCGTCGAGGGGCGCACCTTCTCCTGGACAGCGACGGCGGCATCCGTGACCGTCACAGACGGGGACGAGACCGTGGAGAGCACGTACAGCGATGGCGTCTATTCTTACACCGCGGCAAAGACCGCAGGCAAGCACACCGTCACCGTTACGGTGGATAAAGGCTTCGACGACGAGCAGCACACCTACTACTGCGTCGCGTCCGCGCTCACGAGCACAGGCAGCGTGACCGTGAACACCCTTTATCGTCCCTCTCTCACCGCCACGATCGACGGCGTCACCTGGGATAAAGACGACCACGTCACCTCTCACCTCGTCCGCATCGATAACGGCGAATGGACGGAATGGACCTCGGACGAGAGGCGCATCGCGCTCAGCACCGACGTCGAGAATCACACCATCGACGTGCAGGCGCGCTCCACCGATCCGCTCTATGCGGACAGCGCCGTGGAGACCTATTCCTACGACACCGTCGCCGTCACGCTGACGATTCGTGAGACCCAAGGCAGGACGGCGTACTGGACGGCGACCGCGAAGACCATCGGGCTCACCGTGAACGGCACCCCAACATCTTTCAACCTCTCGTCGGGCACCTATCGTTACGCTTGTCCTCAGACTGCGGGCACCTATGACCTCGTCATCACCGCGGCGGGCGGATTCAACGCTTCTTCCGCCGTATATTATTACGGCGACGCACGCGAAGAATCTTTGCGGATCGTCGTCTCTACCCTCGGCGCCCCCGCGCTCTCCGCCTCTTTGAGCGGCATTGCCTGGGACGCGGTGGAGAACGCCACCCGTTATAACGTCTGCGTGGACGACGGCAGTTGGACGCCGCAGACCTCTCGCGTCCTGGCGCTCAAGAGCGATGCGGGATCGCACACCGTGCAGATCCGAGCGCTCTCGGACGACGCGCGCTACCTGCCGAGCGAGATCACGACCTATACCTACACATCGACGGCGCTCTTCCTGTCCAATATCACTCGCAACGGATTGACGCTCAGCTGGTCGGCAACGACGAAAGACGGCGAGATGTCATTCACCGTGAACGGCGCGAACACCGCCTATACGACGGTCGCCGCAGGCTCTTATTCCTATACCATCCCGCAAACGCCGAATACCTATTGCGTTTCCGTCAGCGTCACGCCTCTCTTCGACACGAGCACGCAGACGCCCACCTATTACTACGCGTCCGGCGCCATCAACAAGGATACGTCCGTGACTGTCTCGAAGCTAGCTACCCCCGAATTCTCCGCGTCGGTCGACAATGGCGGCACAGCCACCTTGACTTGGAGCGGCGCGTCGGAAGCGGACTCCTATCAGATCAAAGTGGGTAACGGCAACTGGTACACCCCGGGATCGAATTCCTACGTTCTTACGAAAGCCGTGGGCACCTACTCGATCTCGGTCAAGGCGCTCTCGAATGATCCCCTCTACCTAACGAGCGATCAAGCCGACTACGATTACGAATCGCGCGAGCTCACCCTCTCGACCCCTTCCGTAGCGACAGGCAGCAGGCTCGTCACTTGGACCTCTTCGGCGCCCGCCGCCATGATCAACGTCTCCAAGGGCAACGTTTCGCAGGGCACGGCGGCATCTTGCGGCGACGTATCCTACAGCAGCGGCACCTACACCTACAGCGGCGTTCCGCGCACGGTAGGCTCCTACTCCATCCAGATCTCGGTCATGCCCTGCGTCGTGAACGGCGTGTATTATTACTCGAACGGGACGCTGAATAAAGCCGTCTCCGTAACGGTCTCGAAGCTCGCTACGCCCGGTGTGACGAAGGGCGCAGACAGCCTCACTTGGGGGGCGAACGACAACGCGGATCATTTCGCTTCTGCGTCCGCAAACCTCGGCAGCGCGACCTCCGCATCCTATTCCGCGTCGGAAGGAAAGCACACCTTCAAGGTGAAAGCCGTCGCGGCGACGAACTCCGCTTACTTGGACAGCGACTACTCGAACGAGGTGACCTATTACAGCACCCCCGTGGCGCTCTCCGACGTGACCTTCAGCGGCATCACGGCGCATTGGACGGCGACGGCAAACTACGTGGAAGTCAAAGAAGGAAGCGGCTCTTATAACGCCACTTCCCTGAACTACTACGAGCTCACGAGTCGCACCGCGGGCAGCAAGACCGTCTCCGTAAAGGCGTATGCCGGCTACAACTCGACAACGAACATCTATTACAGCGGCTCCACGCTGACCAAGAGCAAGTCCAAGACACTGACGCTCGCGAACACCACGCTGACCTTTGAAGATCAAACAACGAACAATCCTTATACCACGGCAAACGGTAGCACCCAGGCACAGTATTGGAAACAACAGTATCAGAATAAAGCCAACGAAAGCTGGGTGGATACGAGCAATCAGATGAACAGCCGCTACGGCGACACGAGCCGCGTCGTGAATATGAGCACGTCTACTACCGTAGGTAGGTTCACGTACGACACAGGCAGCAGCCTCGGTCTCGCCAACAGTTTCAGCGTGCGCCTCGGCAACTACTACACGTCCTATGACATTTGGTATAAGATCATGCTGATCGACACCGCCGGCAACACCCATTACATCACGGGCGCGGCGAATAAGTACGTCAAGATAGCCTCCACGGGTACGGACAACAGCAACAAAGTATTCACCACAGTAAACTACGTCGGGTTCGACCCGATCGAAGTGCAGGCGATCCGCTTCGACGTATACGGCACTACGGGCGCCACAACCAACTATTGCTATCTCTACCTTGACGATCTCTCCGTTTCCTACATAGACACCTCCGCCGCCTCGGCGGGTCAATATAAAGGTGACGGCAGCTCCTATAAAGGAACGACTCTCACCGTATCGGCAGGCGAATATATGGCGAAGGACCTCAGCGCCGGATACGCGAACAAAGTGAGCTTCACCCTCAAGAATGCGAGCAGCAGCTCCACCACGTATGCGGATCTCACCCTTTACGACGACGATTATATGGTCGCCACGGGACGTTACGTGCTCTATGCAAGTCAATCGCAAGGATACACCTTGCTCTTCAACAAATGCAAGGTGACGAAGTTCATGATCTCCGTCGCGTCCGCAGGAGGCATCCAGCTGAGCAATATGACTTTCTCGGAAGAGGCGAACTACGAACCGAAAGCGAACACGACCTATCGCGTGCCGATCTCGAGCGGCTCGACCTCCATCCAACTGATGGGCGCGAACGAAGTGAAGAGCAACGCGACCATCACCATAAACCCGACCGCCATCAAGCAACTGCAGACCTACGCCACCGACGTGTCGCCTCTCTTCAGTTATATCAGAGGGGTGCAGGAGATACTCTCCGCGACCTACGCGCAGAGCATCAACATTTTGGAGAATTCGAGCTTTACCGGCACGTACGGCACGCTGACGATCAAGTATCTTGCCACAGGCGCAAGCAGTTTCACGACGAGTACGATCACCGTCAAGCGGAAGGCGGTCGCCTCCATCAACAATAACGACAGCGGGCAATCCACACGCGAGTATTACGCCCGCAATCTGTACAAAGACATCGCGATCGATCCGCACGATGTGATCCTCTGCGGCTCCTCTTCGATGGAGAAGTGGGAGACATACAGCCAAGACCTGAAGGGCATCACCGTGGCGGACGTCGGCATCGGCGGCACGGCTTCCACCGACTGGCTCGCGGACGGCGGTCTCGCGGAGCGCCTCATCTACGCCTACAACCCGAGCACGATAGTCCTCTTCGTGGGCGTCAACGACCTGAAATACAATAGTCCCGTAAATACGACGCTGTCCAACGTACAGTCGCTCATCCAACAGATCCACACCAACCTGCCGCACACGAAAGTCTTCTACGTGCTCATCAATAAAGTGCCTCTCGCCGTCTCCGGCAGCAACCAGCTGACCGTGGACAACGTGAACGCTTTCAACAGTTCGATGAGCAGCTATGCGAGTGGCTACAGCTGGCTCCAAACCATCGGGCTCGACACGACGTATCGCATGGTCTACAGCGGCAGCAACACCGGCGATCTGACCTCTTTCGCCGACGGTATGCACCTCAATAAGGCGGGCTATACCGAATGGGCGTACGTGATGCGCAAGAGCTTGCTTGAAAACGATTGATCGATAATTATTTCCACACAAGGAGAAACCAATGGGAACCGAACGTTTGAATAAATGGGCAGAGCTCCTGCTCGACACCGGCAAAGGCAATAACCTCATCAATTTCAAAGACTCCAAGGCGTCCACCGTGGAATTATTATTCCCCGACTTCGCTACGATCCTCGACCGCAGCGAGAAATCCGTCCGCTTCGAGGTATTCGATCCGAAGCTCTCGGACGACGAAGACGCCGCCCTCCCGACGAGCGGGACGACGACGAGCGCCGCGACGCTGACCGCCGCCGCGAAGACTCCTCTCTCGAGATCGGATTATCTCGCGAAATACCTGCCCAAGCTGAAAAAGAATAATATCTGCCTCGCTTATAACGTGGCGGGGGCGCCCATCACCGCCCTCAAAAACATCAAAAAGCGCGCGGATTCCGCGATGGAAGAGACGGGCGTGAATCTCGCATACGTCGCCTTCGGTTTCATCGACTGGACGGAGGAGGACGACAAGGAACGCGTCATGCACGCGCCCATCCTGCTCGCGCCCGTGACCATCGAGCGGGAGTCTTCCGTGGATCCTTTCTGTCTGAATATCGCCGCGGATATTTCCGTCAACCCGACCTTCCTCTACAAGATGCAGAGCGAACACGGCATCTCCCTCCCCGAATACGACGAGGAGGCGCCCGTGGAGGAATACTACGAGAAAGTCACCAAACTGGTGGAGAAACTGGGCTGGACGGTGACCGTCGAATGCAAAGTGGGGCTCTTCGCATTCCAGAAGATCAATATGTATAAAGACATCAAGGAGAACGGAGGCATCATCTTGGAGAACCCTTCCATCCGCGCTCTCCTGAATCTCCCCGTGGCGGCGGAAGACACTTCCGATGCGGACGTCGGCGAACTGCATAACGTCGTGGACGCGGACTCCAGCCAGAACCAAGCCATTCGGATGGCGGCGAGCGGCAAGAGCTTCGTCCTGCAAGGTCCCCCGGGGACGGGCAAGAGCCAGTCCATCACGAATATCGTGGCGGAATGCCTCGCCCGCGGGAAGAAGGTGCTCTTCGTCTCCGAGAAACGCGCCGCGCTGAACGTGGTGTACGAGAACCTGAAACGGGTGGGGCTCGATGATTTCTGCCTCGCCCTGCACAGCTCCCGCGCCAATAAAAAAGACGTCATAGACGAACTCTGCCGCACCCTCACCTTGCCGAAGAGCGTCGTTTCGTCGCGCGCGCAGGCGGAGATCGACGCGAGAGAGAAAGCGAGAGCACAGCTCGACGGCTACTCCGAGGAACTCCACCGCATCCGTCCCGTCGTGGAAGAGAGCCTCTACGACCTGTACGAGGAATACTCCCGTCAGCGCGCGGCGGTCGAACTGAATTACGTCATCCCGAAGATCGAGGAGAAAGGCGCCGACTATCTAAGAGACGCGGTGATCCTTCTCGACCGCTACCTCGGCTACGTGGACAGCATCGGCTACGACTATCGCAATAACATTTGGTACGGCTACGCCGATCCGAACGGATCTTATGAGAACAAGCTCGCCGCCCGCGAAGATCTGCGTCATATGGCGAACTGCCTGGAGCGGCTGCAATACGTCGGCGACCGCCTGCAAAAAGAGCACGGCGCCTTGATGCGGAATCTCTCCGAATCCCACATATTCCACACCTTCTTCTCCCTGATGGCGAAGACAGACCTACTGACCCCCGCCCTCCTCAGGAAGGACGTCCTCGAGAAGGCGCTCTCCTCCGTGAAGAAGATGCAGAAGCTCGCGAAAGAGATCCTCGCGAACAAGGCTTATCTCCTCGCGGAATACACCGCGGACATCTTCCGCAAGCCGGGCGACAGATACAGCACCACGCTCCGAACGAAATTCCACGGCGCGCTCTCCCGTCTCTTCTCCGGCGAATACAAAGGCATCATAGCGGACCTCGCCTCCTGCCGCAAGGACGGCACGAAACCGAAATACCCTTCCGCGTGCCAAGCGACCGATGCCCTCGCCGCCTATCAAGACGCTCTCCAAGACTTCGAGACGCTCGAGACCAAGGTCGAGCCGCTCCTCGGTCCCGCCTATAACGGCATTGAGACCGACTTCGCCCTCTTGCTGAGCTCGATGACCACCCTCCAAGCCGTCCTCACGTCGGGCGTAGAGCTCGGCGCGCTGACCGCGCCCACCGGAAACACCAATATCTTCTCCGTCGCCTACGACTATGCGGCGGATCTCGATGCCGCCTTCAAGGACAGTCACGAAGAGTCGCTCATCGCCCGCTTCGACAAAGATCAATATGACCTCGAGACGGCGGCATTCACGATGCTCGTGCCCAAACTGCGCAACTGCCGCGATAACGCGGACGAGATGGATAACTGGCTCGAATTCCTGAAATTCATCGCCGAGATCCGCGACCAAGACCTTCTCTCCTTCCTCGACACCGCGCTGGACAGCGACGTGGAGGCGGGACTCCTCATCGGCACCTACAAGCGCGCGTACGCTACGCAATGGATCGACCTATTGCTCCGTTCCTCGCCCATCCTCTCCGCCCTCACCCGAATCCCGCACGATCAAGCGGTAGCGGAATTCCGCAAGAGAGACCTCATCACATTCGAGATCAATAAAGCGGTCATAAAAGCCTCTCTCTCCGCAGAGCGCCCCTCCCTCGACATCGTCACCCCGGGAAGCGCCATCGCGATCCTGCGCCGCGAGGGAGAGAAAAAGCGCAGACAGAAGAGCATCCGCACCCTGCTCGCGGAGATAGGCGACCTCGCGCAGACCTTAAAGCCCTGCTTCCTGATGTCCCCCCTCAGCGTCAGCACCTTCCTCGGCGCGGGTTTCACCTTCGACGTGGTGATATTCGACGAGGCGTCGCAGATCTTCCCGCAGGACGCCGTCGGCTCCATTTACCGCGGGAAACAGCTGATCGTCGTGGGCGACTCCAAGCAGATGCCCCCGAGCAATTTCTTCTCCTCGAACGTGCTCACCGATGACGCGGACGAGGACGAAGAGGACGTCGCCGATTTCGAGTCCATCCTCGACCTCTGCGCGACGGCATTCCCGCAGCTCAGCCTGAAATGGCACTATAGGAGCCGCTTCGAACAGCTGATCTCCTTCTCCAACAAATACTTCTACGAGAGCGACCTCGTCACCTTCCCCTCTTATATGGAGGACGCGCCGGGCGTGGGCGTGGACTACATCCACGTGGACGGCACCTTTGACCGCAGCACCCGCACGAATCTCGCCGAAGCGGAGAAGATGGTGGAGCTCGTCTTCGAGCATATCGACAAATACCCCGACCGCAGTCTCGGCGTGGTGGCGTTCAGCATCTCGCAGCAAAACCTCATCGACCGCCTCATCCAGAAGCGCAGACAAAGCGACCCGTCCAAGGAAGAATTCTTCAAGTCGGATAAGCCCGAGCCTTTCTTCGTCAAGAACCTCGAGACCGTGCAGGGCGACGAGCGCGACACCATCCTCTTCAGCGTTGCCTATGGCAAAGGATCGGACGGCAAGCTCCTTCTGAATTTCGGTCCCATCAATAAGGTCGGCGGCGAGCGCAGACTGAACGTCGCCGTCACGAGAGCGAAATATAACGTGGTCATCCTGTCCTCGATGCACGGCTCCGACATCGATCCCGCCCGCACCTCCTCGAAAGGCGCGAGGCTCCTCGGCGCCTACCTCGACTACGCGGAGAAAGGTCCGTCCGTCTTGGGGCTCGGCGCGATCGGCGGCTTCACGACCGAGAGCGTGGCGGCGGAAGTCAAAGAGTTCCTCCTGGAGAACGGCTACGAAGTGGAAGAGAAAGTCGGCTTCTCCGCATTCAAGATCGACCTCGCCGTCAAGGCGCCCGCGAAGGATCGCTATATCCTCGCCATCGAACTGGACGGTCCCACCTACCGCGACATCAAAGCCACGCGCGACCGCGACAGACTGCGCCAAGGCGTCTTGGAAAGGATGGGCTGGACGTTCTATCGACTGTGGTCCACCGACTGGGTGAAGAACAATAAGGCGGAGAAAGAGCGTCTGCTCGCCGCCCTGAAGAGCGCCCTCAACGCCGCGGGAGCCATGCCCACACAAGAACAGGTGCCCGCAGAGTCTTTCACCGAGACCGCCCAAGAACAGCATTTCGCCTTCCCCACCTATCCCCTCGTCAGCGAGTTCCAAGCGATGAAGAGATGCAGAGGAGACGTCTGCGGCGTCGTGAAAGCCATCGTGGAAGGCGAGTCCCCCGTCCACGAAGAATGGATCTTGAAACGTATCTGCTTCATGTTCGGCAAGGATAAAGTCACGTCCGCCGTGCGCTCCGAATATCTGATGAAAATGAGCTACCCCGCGCGCTTCGGTCTCGAAAGAAAAGGCGAATACCTCTCGGTCAAGGGCGGCACGATGCCCACCCTGCGCGTTCCCGCCGAAGATGCGGCTCTGGTGCGCGACATCAAGTATATCCCCCTCGAGGAGCTTGCGAACGGCATCCGCGACGTGGTGGAGATGAGCGTCTCCGTGGATCGCCTCGGGCTCTACCGTATGCTGTCGCAAATGCTGGGCGCGAGCCGTCTCACCGAGAATATCGTCAAGCGCTTCGACGCCGCCCTCGCCCAGCTGAAAGGGGTCATCGACGTCAGCGGCGAAACATTATCGAAGAAATAAAAACCATAAAAAAAGGACGACATTTGAACTGAACTCAGTATAAAGAACTTAAATCATAGTACTCTGAGCCAACGCAGAGTGGTGTAGAGACGAGCGCTCTCCGAGGAGGCGGGTCTGAGCGTACTTCTTGTACGTGATGCCCGACGACACAGGTAGTTAGCGAAGTATATGCGCCGCTATGCGTTGGCGTTGCATTTCGCATTAAACAAGCGTAAGCGCTTTTTTATACGCTCTGAATGCAGATGGAATAGAATAGGTCTTCCCTATCTCTTCCTTCGTCGCCCAAATGACACCGTCCATGGGAGCGGGGGCGGCGAGACGGACGAGATAGCCCGTCATATCCCATATAAGGTGTGTGAAGACGTGCGTGGCGGCGGGAAGCGGCTCAACGGAGACGACCTTCGCGCCGAGGACGGCGCGGACTTCCGCCTCCGAGAGATGTCCTTCGAGATTCGGGAATTCATAGAGGTTCGCGAGGAGACCTTTCGCGGGACGACGACGCACGGCGTATTTCTCCTCCGCGGTGAGGATGAGGACGGTCTTCTTCTCGGTGCGTTTCTCGGCTTTCTCGGGTTTCACGGGATAGGATGCCTGCATCCCCGCCGCATAGGCGCGGCAAGCGGCGCGCAAGGGGCATAGATCGCAACGAAATGCGTCGTTGGGCAGACAGATCAGGGCGCCTATCTCGAAGAGCGCCTGCGTGAATTCCGACGTTCTCCCCGTCGGCATCAGAGGGCGCAAGGTGTCCGCCACCCGCTTCCGCACCTCGGGTCTCGACACGTCGGCGTCATCCGCCGTCAGCCTCGAAATGACACGGAGCACGTTGCCGTCCACCGCAGGCTCGGCGATGCCAAAGGCGATGGAGAGGATGGCGCCCACGGTGTAGTCGCCGATCCCGGGGAGTTTGCGCAGTTTGTCGCGGTCTCGGGGGATCTCGCCTCCATACACCTCGCAGACCATCTTCGCCGCACGGTGCAGGTTGCGGGCGCGGCTGTAATAGCCCAACCCTTCCCACGCTTTTAAGACTTCGTCCTCGCTCGCTTCGGCGAGGGCGCGCACGGTGGGGAACAAACGCATCCAATGCGAAAAGTAGCTTTTTACCGTTTCGACGCGGGTCTGTTGGAGCATGATCTCGGACACCCACACGCGGTAGGGGTCGGTCGTGCCTCGCCACGGGAGGACGCGCTTATTCTCGTCATACCAAATGAGGAGCGTGTCGAATAATTCCCTCGTCAAAACGTCCGACATTTATTTCTCCAGTTCCTTCGCCGCCGCCATCACATGCGTATACACGAGACGCAGGGCGCGCGCAGTCTCCTCATCGGGCGCGAGCGCGGACACTTTCGTGAGGACAGCCTCTTCGCGCGCGGCGTTATAGACGGGGAGTCCCGCCTCTTTCTTGACCTCGCCGATGCGGCGCACCACCTCGAAGCGCTCGAGGAGCAAAGGCACGATGGCGCCGTCCAAACGGTCTATTTCCTCTCTGAGCTTGTCAAGTTCCATCACAGTTTCCCTCCTTCGAGCATCGCGTCCAATACGGCGATCGCCACCGCCGCCTCCACCACGGGCACGGCGCGCGGCACGATACAGGCGTCATGCCTGCCTTTGATCTTTATTTCTCTGTCCTCTCCCGCCACGAGATCCACCGACTGCTGTTTCTTGCCGATGGATGGGGTGGGACGGAATGCGACGCCGAGCGTCACGGGGTTTCCGTTCGACAGCCCGCCGTTGATGCCGCCCGCATCGTTCTTGACGATGGTGACAGCGCCGTCTTTCATACGGAGGGGGTCATTCGCCACCGAGCCGAACGCCGACGCGAAGCCGAACCCGAGTCCGAATTCCACCGCTTTCAAGGCGGGGATAATATAAAGGATAGAAGCTATCTTCCCTTCGAGGGAGCCGAAACTGCCGCCGCCGACCGCTCCGGGGAGCCCCACTACGGCGCATTCCACTCTGCCGCCGACCGAGTCTTTCTCCGCCGCGGCGCGTTCGATGACTGCGAGCATCTCTTCTTCCTTCGCAGGCGTCCATTTGCCCGCTTCTCCGCAGGAGAGCATCTCGTCGGTCAAGCCGTCCTTATACGTGGCGCCCGTCACCCCGCCGATCTCGGAGACCCAGGCGGAGACCGTCACGCCTTTTCCTTTCAATATATTTTTCGCCACGCTGCCGAGTACGCAGAGGAGCGCGGTCAGCCTGCCGCTGAATTCGCCGCCGCCCGAGAAGTCCAGCCTGCCGTCCATCAGGTGCGCCGCATAATCGGCGTGAGACGGGCGCGGGATGCCGTAGAGGTCGTTATAGTCGCCGCTCCGCACGTTATGATTCCGTATTTCGGCGCGAAAGAACATCTCGTCGTCTCTCTTGATGACGGGGACGTCCTCCTCCATACGCTTGGTGGAATAAACGGTATTTTTCGCCCGACGTCTGTCGAGGAGAGCCTCCATCGCTTCTTTGTCGATGGTGTGCTCGGGCAGTCCCGTAGCGGTGATGATTATCTCGCGCGAATGCGAAGTACCGAACGTGTCAAAGTATATCTTATCCCCTCTCCACTTCATACTTTCCTCCTACTCGCGTGAAGTCTTCCCAAAAAGCGGGATAGGACTTTTTCACGCAGTCCATATCGTTTATCAGGCTGTCCCCTTCGGCGAATGCCGCCAAGACCGCCGCGGACATACACATCCTGTGGTCGCGGTAGCTGTCGAAGCCGCCGCCCTTCGGCTTGCCGCCGCGGATAAGCATGGCGTCGCCCTCTTCCTTCGTCTCGATCCCCGCCGCTTGAAGCATCGTGCGGATGGCGAGGAGCCTGTCGCTCTCTTTGTCACGGAGCCGCCCCACTTTCGTGAAGACGCTCTCCCCTTCCGCGTACGCCGCGAGAACGGAGAGGATGGGCGCGAGGTCGGGTATCGCCCCGAGATCCACCGTAAAGGCGCGGAGAGCGCCTCCCTTCACCGTCACACGGTCGCCATCTTCGATCACGGTCGCACCCGCCCTGCGGATGACGTCCAAGACCTCTTTATCCCCTTGCGCGGAGGAAGTGTCGATTCCCGTCACCGTGACGCCCTCGCCGAGCGCCCCCGCCACGAGGTAAAACGCCGCGCCGGAGAAGTCCCCGGGGACGTTGCGTTCTCTGAGTTTATAAGTCTGCCCGCCGCGAACGAAGAAACCCGTTTCCGTGCGGATCACCTCGACGCCCGCTTTCGCGAGGACTTCGAGGGTGATATCCACGTAGGGCGCGGACACCATACGTCCTTTTAAGACGATCTCGCTGTCTCCATTGAGGAGCGGGAGCGCCATCAAGAGCCCCGTCACGTACTGCGAGCTCACCGTGGCGTCTATCTCGTATCGCCCCGCCGTGAGCCTGCCCGACACCTCTTTGCCGTCCGTCTCCGCGCCGTGTGCGCGAAGGGCACCCGAAAGCGCATCCATCGGACGTTCGCCGAGCCTGCCTTCCGTCACGAAAGTCGCCCGTACGCCGAGCGCCGCCGCAAGGGGCAATAAAAATCGCAAAGTGCTGCCGCTCTCCCCGACGTGTATCTCTCTCCTCTCGTCCGAGGGGCGGAATGCGCCGTATCTGACGCTATCCCCCGTAAATGTCGCCTCGAACCCCATCTCCGTCAGCCCTCTCGCCGTGCGAAGAGCGTCGTCCGACGGACCGAAAGAGAGCTCGCCGCCCGACAGCGCCGCCGCGATGAGGAGCCTATGCGCGTAAGATTTGGATGGGACCGCCGAAACGGTGCCCGTAAGAGAAGAAGAAAGCACCTTTACATTCATCTTTTATCGATCTCCCGCTTGATCTTGTCCCCTTCCGCGAGAAGAGCGCGGAGGGCGCTCTCGTCCCCGCTCGCGAGCGCGTCGCGGTATTTCGAGAGGCTCGCGATGAGAAAGTCCAGTTCTTTCGTCAGGTAATCGCGATTGTCTTCCATCAGTTCCGACCACATCACGGGGTCGAGCCGTGCCACACGGGTGAGATCGCGATAACTACCCGCCGAGTAGCCGCCGTGCTCCCGCGCGCTTTCGCTTTTAATGAAAGCATTGCTGACCACGTGGCAGAGCTGAGAGGTATAGGCGATCATCTTGTCGTGCTTCTCGGGCGTGGTGACCACCACTTCGCCGAAACCGAGAGACAGATAAAACTTTTTCAGCTCGGACAGCACGAAGAGATCCTCCGTGACCGGCACGAGTATCATCGACGCATTGTCGAAGAGGCGGACGGAGGAATGGTTCACGCCGCTGTATTCTCTGCCCGCCATCGGGTGCCCGCCGCAATAGACGATGTCGGGATAGGTCGCGGCGAGCGCCTTCATCGCGCCCGTCACGATGCGCTTATTCCCGCAGAAATCCGAGAGGATAGCGCCCTTTTTCATATAGGGCAGGTATCTTTCCGCCGCCGCCTTGAAATTGCGCGGGAAGATCGCCATGACAAGGAGATCCGTTTCGCCCGCCGTCTTGTCGGTGAGCGGCTCGGTGTAAGCATTCGCGAGGAGCGCCTTCTGCATCACGGCGGGGTCTCTGTCCGCACCGAACACTTTATATCCTTTCTGCACGAGCAGCCTGCCGAAGCTCGCGCCCATCAGTCCGAGACCGACGATACCGACCGATCGTATCATACCCGTTTCCCCACCGCCTTCAAGACTTCATTGACTTCGGTCACCACGTCGCGGAACTGTTCGGGACGCAGAGACTGTGCGCCGTCACAGAGCGCACGCGGGGGATCATTATGCACTTCGATCATCACGCCGTCCGCACCCGCCGCAGCAGCCGCCTTGGACAATGGCTTCACGTATCTCGCCACGCCGCTCGCATGCGAAGGATCGACGATGACGGGAAGGTGCGTGAGCTCCTTCAGGACGGGCACCGCGCTGATGTCGAGCGTATTGCGGGTGGAAGTCTCGTAGGTGCGGATGCCGCGCTCACAGAGGATGACGTCGTGGCAACCTTCGCTCATCAGGTACTCCGCGCTCATCAACCATTCTTGGACGGTGGCGGCGATGCCGCGCTTCAAGACGACGGGCTTGCCCATCTTGCCCACCGCTTTCAACAGCTCGAAATTCTGCATATCACGCGCGCCGATCTGGACGATATCCAAGTCGCGGAACAGGTCTATATGCACCTCGCTCATGATCTCGGTGACGATGGGGAGCCCCGTCTCTTCCTTGGCGCGGAGGAGGAGCCGAATGCCCTCGTCACGAAGCCCTTGGAAGGCATAGGGAGAGGTGCGCGGTTTGAATGCGCCGCCGCGGAGGATCTTCGCGCCCGCCGCCTTGACTGCCGCCGCCACCTCGATGATCTGCGCCTCGCTCTCGACGGAGCAAGGTCCCGCGATGTAGGCGAAGGTGCCGCCGCCGATCTCCACGTCCCCTATCTTGACGACGGTGTCCTCGGGGTGAAATTTCCGATTCGCCATCTTGAAGGGCTCTTGGATACGCTTGACGTCCTCGACGATATCCAAGGAACGCACGAGGTCGATATCCACTCGGCTGGTGTCGCCGACGAGCCCCATGACGAGGCTGTTCTCGCCCTCGCTGATGTCGGTCTTGAGCCCGAGGGACTTGATCCATTCGAGCAGATGTTTGTATTGCGATTCGTCGCGATCTTTCTTGAGTACGATGATCATATTTACTCTCCTTTATGCGGTATCGTCGCCGCGTATACGATGCGGGATCACCCGCCTTATTTATAATAAAAAGCGATCGAATGATATCGACCGCTTCTTTCCTTCTATACGCTAAAAACAGCCGATATTATTTGATATCCGCGAAATAGTAATATGCGTAATAAAAGGCATTGCTTGTTCTCATAGTTACATTCCAAGGACCAGTTTGTCGGAAATGATGACCGTGATAAGGTCCACGATGTAGAAGATAGGCGCCAAGAAGAAATTCAGCACAGCGGCGAGAAGATGACCCTTCTGCACGCGCTTGATGATGCCGAGAAGAATATTCGTAAAGGGAATGATGGCAAGGATAAGATTCAAGATCCTGCCGAAGCCATAAGATGCACCTGCGGATTTTTTAGCCATATTGGTATCTCCTTATTTTTGATAGTTTGATTATAACACGCGCGTAACGCGCTTGCAAGTGTTTTTTATCCCGACCACGCCGTGGGGCACGTTCGATTCGCCTTGAACCAGTCGGTGTCTTTCAGCTTGGCATTATTATTCGAGCAGGTGACGGTCACCTCGCCCGCGTGGCTCAGCACCGTGATGACGCCGTTCATCGACGCAAAGCCGGTGTCTTCGTACTTCTTTTTCTCTTCGTTATATTCCACCGTACCTACCGTCGTCACGTAGACGGCGTCGGTATAGGGCGCCACACGGTCGACGAATGCCTGCGACGGGAAGGTATTGGCTGCCGTCTGCGTGTATTCCACCGCGCCCGCGCAACAGCAAACGCAGACGATCTTCGGCTTGATGACCGAGAGGAGCGTCGTCGTGGACGCCGTGTAAGAGCCGTGGTGTCCCGCCTTGAAGAGCTCCACTTCGGGCAGGTCGGGATTATGCTTCACCAAAGAAGCCTCGCCCTTCTCCTCGAGGTCGCCCGTGAGAAGGTAATTCTTGGAGCCGTGGGTGAAGAGGACGCAGACCGAGTGGTCGTTCTCATCATTCGACTGCGTGGCATAATAATCCTGATACAGGATGGTCATGCTCATCCCTTCGCCGAGAGAATACACCTTTTGCGCGCCGTCCGTTTGGTTGCAACAATCAAGCGCGGTGTAGTGCGTGGCGCCGTCCTCGCTGACTTCCTTGTCGCGAGCGGCGACGTAGTTATTGTAGACGGCGGAGGTCGCCTTGGTCTGCGCGAAGTCGATGATGATCCCGCACTTATATCTCTCGAAAATGCCCGGGCGCTTCTTCGTGCTGACGAAGCCCGCGATGTGGTCTTGGTGCGCGTGTGTGGCGATGACGTATTCCAGTTTGCCGTCCGTGCAGTATTGATCCACGTACGCGGCGATGGCGTCCGCGCTGTCCTGGCGGGAGCCCGCGTCGATCAATATGTCGATGTCGCCCGCCTTGATATAGGTGCTGTCGCCCGTATAGTTATTGCCGAGCTCGAGGAAGTGGAAAGATAGGTCGTTGTCTCCATACGTGGTGACGGTAGGCGTATTACCCGTATCTCCGGAGCCGCCGTTCTCCCCCGTTTCGGAAGCACCGCCGTTCTCGTTCGTGAGGTCTGTTCCGCCGGAATTCCCGCCGTTGTTGTCCGACGTATCCGTTTTCGTTTCCGTCACGGCATCGCCTTTTCCGCTCGCCGCATTATTCCCCGAGACAGCACTTGTGCTTGACGTCGTATATTTCGCGATGAGGTTATCCACCGAGGTGTGTACGCTGTCCACCTTGAGGTAGAGAAGAGCGCCCACCGCGATGATCACCACGAGGATGATGACGATGGCGATGACCGCCTTCGGATGTCTCTTCGCCGCGCGAACGGCTTTCCGTTTTGTGCTCTTTTTTATCTTCGCCATAGTCTCTCCTATTTCACGTAGCCGTCGGGATTCGCCTTGCGGAAACGCCACAGATCGGCGCACATATCGTCGATGCCGAGCGCCGCCACCCAGCCGAGCTCTCTTTTCGCCTTCTCCACGCCGGCGTAACAAGCGGCGACGTCTCCGTCGCGACGCCCTTCCATCACCTTCGGGAGAGTCTTGCCGCAAGCTTTCTCGAATGCCGCGATGAGCTCCAATACGCTGTAGCCGACGCCCGTGCCGAGGTTATAGATGAATACGCCCTTCTCCTCGAGCTTCTTCATCGCCGCGACGTGACCCTTGGCAAGGTCCACGACGTGGATGTAATCTCTGACGCCCGTGCCGTCTTTGGTGGGGTAATCGGTGCCGAAGACGTGGATGCAGGGGAGTTTCCCCGTCGCGACCTGCGCAACGTAGGGGGCGAGATTATTGGGGATGCCCTTCGGATCCTCGCCGATGAGCCCGCTCGGGTGTGCCCCGACGGGATTGAAATAGCGGAGGAGCACCACGCTCATATCCTTGTCCGCCGCCGCGGCGTCCGACAAAATGCGCTCGATGAAGAGCTTGGTGGCGCCGTAGGGATTCGTCGCCGAGAGAGGGAAATCCTCCGTGACGGGGAGTTTGGCGGGGTCGCCATAGACCGTCGCGGATGAGGAGAAAATGAATTTCTTGACGCCCTTCTCTTTCATCACCTCGAGCAGGGTCAAGGTGGCGTCGATGTTATTGCGGTAATAGAGCACGGGGACCTGCACGCTCTCGCCCACCGCTTTCAGTCCCGCGAAGTGGATGACAAGGTCGATCTTCTCCGCGTCGAAAACAGCGCGCACGGCGTCCTTGTCCGCGACGTCCGCTTTGTAAAATTTCACCTTCTTGCCCGTGATCTTTTCCACGCGGCGCAAGGCTTCCTCACTGCTGTTGACGAGATTGTCCGCCACGACGACGTCATAGCCCTCATTGAGGAGCTCCACGACGGTGTGGCTGCCGATATATCCCGCGCCTCCGGTCACAAATACTGTCATATTTCCTCCTTCTCTCTCCGATGGGAGAGCATTATATCTTATTCCGAGCGCTCACGCCCTGATCTCTTCGGGCGGGGCGAAGAAGCTGTATTTCACCGCCCAAGCATTCGTCAGCTTGAAGACGACGAATCTGCCGTCCCCCGCCTCGTATAAGCCCTTGGGCCCCGTGGGGTCGTCGAGCACCGCCCGTTGCGCCTCGATGCGGGAGTCTTCCTCCGCCGTCGCCGTCACGCGGAGCCAGCTCGTGCCGTCCTCATACATTCCGCAGAGCTCCAATTTGGGATCCGCGGAGAGCTGCTTATACACTTCCTTGAAATTGCCACAGCAGAGATACGCGTCCCCTCATATTCCGCCACGGAGGAGAAAGGACGCACGCGGGGCTGATCCCCCTCCGCCGTCGCCACGAAAAATACGCGCACTTTCTTGAGCTCTTCCACGATCTTATTCACGTAGCACCTCTCTTTCCGCGGGGCGCCATAGACGCCCGAACGCGGCTATTTGCAGTATAACAAAAAATCCCCCTCTTTGTAAATACCAAAGAAGGGGATTTATCATCCACGGTGAGATCAGCCTCTCGGCGGCACCTCGCCCGTATAGAGCTCCACTTTCGCGTCGACGGAATCGATATCGTGGAAACCGACGAGTCCATTCTGCTCCACGATGGTGGCGAGCACCTTCTCCACTTCCGCGAAAACCTTCTTGTCGAAAACGAGTTGCGTCGCGGAGATGGGCGAATCGAGCCTGTTTTTATACCGAATGCCGTTTATGATGAAGACAAGACTGCCGCCTTTCATAAAGCGCGGCGCCCTGGTCTCGATCGCCGTGACGTCGCTTATCTTGAAGGCGATGTCCTTCATCCCCGCCATATTGAATACGCCGTATTCGATGCGGATGCTGTCTTTACCAAAATCAAATGTGATGGTGCCGTTTGCCGCCTCAAACTTTTTCATATTCATTCCCCTTTTCGTCTTTTTGCCCGACCTTACATATCCTCGCGAAGCGCCTTAGGCCATTTTTTCTCATCAATGCCGCTTTTCAAACCCCTGCAAGTGCTCATTGTCCCGATCTGCTCCAAGATCCTATAAAGGCGCTGCCAGTCTCTCTTGCGGACGGTGCAAAAAGTCGCGCCTTCTGCGTCGCCGAAACTATCCTTATAAATATACCCTTTGACGATGAAAAGGACCTTGCCACCGGAGATCTTGCCCGGGGCTTCATAGACGATATCGGTGACGTCTTTGACATTGAATATCATCTTGGAAAAGTTCCCAAGGCTCTGATCTACCGGCATTTTCTGCCATTTTTTCTTGGAAATGATGATGAAATCCTCTACGCCGCTCCAATCGATGTCAAGCGTCCCTTCTTTCGTGTCAAAATGATCGATCATACTGTCGTCTCCTCACATTCTCCGCGGCTCGGTCAGTTATTCGAGTCGGAGGTGTCATCCTCGCTCGTATTCAGAAGGTCTTTCAGTAAGTCGTCATTGCCGATCGTGATCTCGGCGCCCGCGGCGGGGGTGGCAAGGGGTCTCCCTTCGCTCTTCACCGTTCTCGGGGGAACAGCGTCGTAATACTCGATCTCACAGCCCGCGGGGAAGTCATTCGGATCGTGCTCGGTCTTCTCGGACATCGACACCTTGGCGAGGGAATAGCACGCCGTAAAAGTCTCCGGCTCGATCTTCTTCAGAGAGGCGGGGAGGATGACGGTATGAAGCCCCAGATAGAAGCTGAACATACGCGGCTCGATCTCCGTGATGCCGTCCGCGAAGGTGATCTTCTTGACGGAAGAGATGGCGACCATATCCTCGTCGGGCAGCGTGTCCTCCGCCACTCCTTCCGCGGTGATGGTCAGATCCACTTCGGCTTCGCCGAGATCCGCTTGCGCCGACACTTCGGCGGCGATGCGTGCGCTGCCCGTGATGGAGGTCAACGCGGAGCAACGATCGAAAGCGTCCTCACCGATCGCGGTCTGGGGATCGCCGAAGGTGACGGACTCAAGCCCGCTACAGAAACTGAATGCCGCCCTCTCGAGCGTTTTCAGCCCGACGGGAAGCGCGAGCGTCGTGATGGCGGAGCAGAAGCTGAAAGCCTCCTCCTCAATGACCTCCACGCCGCCCTCGAACGTGACCTTTGTGATGCCGTCACAGCGGCAGAAAGCACGCGCGCCGATGCGCGTCAGTCCCTTCGGGAAGGTGACGGAAGTGATGTCGATGAAGTCCATAAAAGTCTCATCGGGGATGCTCTTGACGCCTGCGGGGATCACGAGGTCGCCCGCGATGGGCTTGCCGCCCACGGTCAGCTCGTTCTTGGGGAGATTGTCCAAGCCGTCTATCGCGAGATACTCGCCGATATTTCCGAGATAATTGATCTTGCATTCATCGCGGAAAGCATTCGGCTCGATCTTCTTGACGGTGGCGGGGATGGTCACTTCATAGATCTTGCGCTTGCGATATTGATCGGTAGCGATCACGGTCGTGCCATTCGGTACGATGACGCTGCCGCTCTCTTTCGAGGAAGAAGCGCCGCTTTTCATCATATAATAGACGAAACAAGGGATGAATACCACCAAGCAGCAGATCGCCGCAATGAGGAACCCGAGCACCTGAAAAACGCCTCCGAAGATGCCGAGAACGATCGCGCAAAGCAAGAAAGAGAGCCCCGCGCCCAGCACGCCATACATCAGTTTCTTCTGCTTCTTATCCACATTCTTTTTCGCCATATTTCCTCCTATCGCCCTCTGCTCGCGGCAAAAGGTCGTCAAATGAATTACCAAATTATATTATAGTACGGATCATATATCGTTGTCAATATCTCCGCCCTTCCTAAATCGACGAGAAAAGCGGATATCGTTGACTTTTCGCGCGGCGCGGGCTATCATAAGAATGCGCAAACGCGTGACAAAGAGGAAGTATGACCAAAGAGAAGAAAGCGGAGCTCCTCCGCGTGATCAAATACACATTGTTCGCCGCTTCGGCGGGACTCGTCCAGTTCGGATCGTTCACCCTGCTCACCGAGGTGACGCCCTTGCCCTATTGGCCGTGTTACCTGATCTCCTTGGTGCTCTCCGTGGTGTGGAATTTCACTTTCAACCGCAAGTTCACCTTCAAGTCCGCCGCCAACGTCCCCATCGCGATGCTGAAAGTGCTGGGGTATTACGTCGTCTTCACCCCGCTCTCCACCTACCTCGGGCACCTGCTCGTCGAGAACGCCCATTGGAATGAGTACCTCGTGGAAGTCCTGAGCATGCTCGTGAACTTCGTGACGGAATTTTTATTCCAACGCTTCCTCGTCTTCGGCAAGACCATCGACACCAACGCCGCAGCGAAAAAAGCCGCGGAAGATGCCGCGACGACGCCGAGCGCAGAGCCGCAGGAAAATGCCGAACCCGTCGCAAATGACGGCGAGAACGAGGAGTGAAAGTCCCTTGCGTCCCCTTGTTAAGGCGTAAAAAAGGCGCACCCGTTTCGCCGAGTTCGCCTTCTCGCGTATGGTTTGTTTTTTGCTTTTATCAAAGCGCTCCCTTATCGATGTCCTCGACCAATTGGCGGTAGATCTTGTCGAAATCATCGTCGCTATTGATGTATTTCCCGTCCTTTTGCTCTTGGATGTATTTCCAATACGCCCAATCATAGGTGAGATATTTGTCTGCGAAATCACCGCGCAAGCGATCCATTTCGCCAAGATCTTCCTTCTTCTCATTCAACGCGACCAAGACGTAAGAATACAAGGCGTCCAAGGCAACCAAGATCTCTTTTTCTATGTCGTAAAAAGGCTTTAGAAGCGTCTTTATTTTGCCGTAACCGGAGAACCACTTCTCAATGAACACTTTTCTTACCTCGACGTCTTTTTGCGCGAGAGATACGGCTCCTGCGGAACATAACGCGATCATACTCGAGAAACCGCTCCGCATCTCTCTCATATACTCGATACGATTGCTCAGGATGACCTTGTCTATCCGCTCCTTTTTGCCTTTGTTGATATTATATATCAAATTCCAGGCGGAAGTGATAAAAGCAAGGCTCGCCGTTACGATGGTAATGATGGTTTCGACCTCCATTTTATGCCTCCTTTCCTTAAAAAAATATCAACCTCGATCGAACCCTGTCTGATCTCGGTTGATATCGTTCGTTTATTGCTTTTTCTCCGGTTTCATCGTCGGGAACAAAAGGACGTCGCGGATGGAACGGGAATCGGTGAGGAACATCACCATCCTGTCGATACCGATGCCGAGGCCGCCTGTCGGGGGCATGCCGTATTCGAGCGCCGTACAGAAGTCCTCGTCGTAGGGCTGAGCTTCCTCGTCGCCCTGCGCCTTCGCCGCCATCTGCGCCTCGAAACGATGACGCTGATCGATGGGGTCGTTCAGCTCGCTGAAGGCATTGCCGCCTTCGGACGCGCAGATGAAGAACTCGAAACGCTCGGTGAGGCGGGGATCCGTGGGCTTTCTCTTCGCGAGAGGGCTGACCTCCACGGGGTAGTCGGTAATGAAGACGGGACCCGTGAGCTTCTCCTCGACGAAAGCGTCGAAGATATTATAGAGCGCATTACCCCACGAGGTGTCCGGCTTCATGTCGAGACCCATCGCGTTGCCGCGCTCGATAAGCGTCGCAAGATCGTCATTGTCGAAGTCGAGACCGGTGTACTTTCTCACCGCTTCCACCATCGTCAGGCGCTCCCACGGCGTCTGCAGATGCAGCTCTTGCCCTTGATACACGAGGTCGAGAGACCCATTCACGCGCATCGCGGCGGCGGTATAGAGCTCCTCGGTGATATTCATCATCTCGTGATAGTCCA
>JAFTBD010000071.1 GCA_017455385.1 Clostridia bacterium | reverse complement strand
GCAACTCGTCGCTCTGTTCAAACTCGCTTTCGCTTCGGCTCCGTGTCTTAAACACTTAACCTCGCTACACATCGTAACTCGCCGGCCCATTCTACAAAAGGTACGACATCACACCACGAAGGTGCTCTGTCTGCTTGTAAGCATAAGGTTTCAGGTTCTCTTTCACTCCCCTCCCGGGGTTCTTTTCACCGTTCCTTCACAGTACTATTCGCTATCGGTCACTTGACGTATTTAGCCTTAGGAGATGGTCCTCCTATGTTCCCACCGGATTCCTCGTGTCCTGTGGTACTCCGGAACTCGCCTTACTAGATCGCTTCCGCCTACGGGGCTGTCACCCTCTCTGGCCGGCCTTTCCAAAACCGTTCTGCTTTGCGGTCTTCGTAATTGTGCGAGCCCGTAACCCCCATGCATATCGCTATGCATGAGTTTGGGCTCTTCCCCGTTCGCTCGCCACTACTGGGGGAATCGATCGTTTTCTTTCTTTTCCTCCGGGTAATAAGATGTTTCAGTTCCCCGGGTTCCCTTCCGTACGCTCTGTATTTACCAACGGATACCAAGACATTATCTTGGTGAGTTTCCTCATTCGGATATCTGTGGATCAAAGCTCATTTACAGCTCCCCACAGCTTTTCGCAGTTAGTCACGTCCTTCATCGGCGTCAAGTGCCAAGGCATCCACCCTACGCTCTTCGTAGCTTAATCTTCTCGAAGCTTATTCAGCTTCTCTAAAGTCATATAACTTCTCGTTAGTTTAATGTATCCTCAGCAAAATATCTATATAGTGAAAATTGTTCGTATTACTCTTTACTCTTTTCGTCATTTAGATATTTTTTCTAATTGATCGAGATCTCATACCACCCTGGTGATATGAAACCTCCTATGCAGTTGTCAATGTGCTTGAAGCAGCAAAAGCTGCTTTGTCAGCGATCACTCGCTACTGGTGGACTAAAGTAGACTCGAACTACCGACCTCACGCTTATCAGGCGTGTGCTCTAACCAACTGAGCTATTAGTCCTCATTCTGGTGGAGATGATCGGGTTCGAACCGGTGACCTCCTGCTTGCAAGGCAGGCGCTCTACCAACTGAGCTACACCCCCTTATGCGCACTGTCTAAAATAGACAGCTTTATAATCGTATCATTTCCGAAAATTTTTGTCAATACTTTTTCTCGTTTTTTTTACTGTTTTTCCGAAATTTTTTCAAGTTTTTTTTCGAGGCGGGAAAATGGTGTTTTCGGGGAGAAAAATTCCGCGCAGCGCCGTAGGCGCTCCCCCGAAAACAAGCTCGAAGGTCGAATGCGCGGATACGACCTTTGCGAGAGGCGAGCTCAATAAAAATAAGAGAGAAGGGGCGCCCTACCTCCTCAGATCGCCGCCCCGACGCGCCGTGATGCCCTCTACGCGAGGATGCACCTTTTTCGGGATATCGGATGTGATATCATAGTATTAAAAACACTGCTGATCGCGGAAATGAGGGTTGAATCTCGATGCCGAAAAATGATATAATAACGGAAACCGATCACGAGGAGGTCCGGGCTATGGAAGGATCTATGGGCGCGAAAAAGGTCGCCATCCTATACATATTGAAACTGTTGGAGAGGGACTCCGACGCCGATCATATGCTGACCCACGAAGTCATCATCGACAAACTGGACCGTGAATACGGGATCGTCCTCGAGCGAAAAGCCGTCGCACGCAATCTCGCCCTCTTGGCTGAGGCGGGCTATGACATCGTGACCACGCCAAGGGGCTCTTACCTCACTGCGCGGCCCTTCGAGGACTCCGAACTGCGTCTCCTCATCGACGGCGTGCTGTCGGACAGATTCATCCCCGCGCGATATTCCACCGATCTCATCAAGAAGCTATGCGCCCTCGGGAACCGCTACTTCCGCAGCCATAAAGAATACATCTACACCGCGGACGACTGGAACAAGTCGGAGAACCTCGACGTTTTCTATCACGTCGAGCTCATCGACGAAGCCATCCGCCGCGGCAGACAGCTGGAATTTGATTACAACCGCTACGGTGCGGACAAGAAACTGCATTTCACGGCGCACCACCTCGTCTCCCCCTATCAGCTCCTCTTGAAGAACCGCAACTATTATCTGATGGCGCTCAATGAGAAGTACAACGGCATGGTCTATTACCGCCTCGACAGGATCACCTCCCTGAAAGAAACGGAAAAACGCGCGACCCCGATCGAAAGAGTGGCGGGATACGAGAAAGGGATCGACTATAATAGGATCTCCTCCTCCCTGCCCTATATGTTTGCAGACGCACCGATCGCTGTGGAATTCCTCTGCGAAGAATGGGTGCTCGACCACCTTGTGGACTGGTTCGGGAAGAAAGAGATCCGCATCTCGAAATGCGAAGACAGATACAAAGTCCGCGTGACGGTCAGCGAGAACGCGATGGAATACTGGGCACTCCAATACGTGAACGGCGTCGAGATCCTCTCACCCCTCTCCCTACGCGATAAGATCAAAGCAGATCACAAAAACGCGACGGAGAAATACAAATGATGATCGCAGAGACGACAAAAAGGTCACGCACTGCAAGCGTGACCTTTTTTCGTGCTATTCATTTGTCCTCGATCAGAACATCTTTTTCTTCGCGAGGAAGATGCCGGAGATGACGGCGAGGACGATGGAGATGCCGCACACGACGGCGAAGCCCCACGGGGAATTATTATTATTCCAAGGGATGCCGCCGAGGTTCATGCCGAAGAGGCTGGCGACCAAGGTGGGCACCGAAATGACGAGGGTCAAGGCGGTCAAAAACTTCATGATGGCATTCACGTTATTCGAGATGATGGTGCCGTAGGCATCCATCGCGCCGTTCACGATCTCGCGATAGATGGAACACATCTCCGCCGCCTGCTTATTCTCGATGCTCGCGTCCTCGATGACGTCCTGATCCTCTTCGTATTTCTTCAGAATATTCTGCTTGTTCAGCTTCTCAATGACGGCGTCATTCGCGGAGATGGAGGTGCTGAAATAAACGAGGGACTTCTGCAAGTCGAGCATCTCGAGGATGGCATTATTCTTCATGCTCTTCTCGAGGGTGGACTGCACGCGCTGGCTCGCCTTATTGATGAGGCGGAGGTAGGTGAGGTACTTCGTGGAGACGGCATAGAGGAGCTGGAAGGTCAGACGGGTGGACTTAAAGGTCTCCACGTTCTTCACCCTGCCGTACTTGAAATCGTTGATGACGGAATTCTCCTTCAAGCAAACGGTGACGAGATAATTGTCTCTATGTATGATGCTCATAGGGATGGTGCCGTAGGTGTAATAATCGTTCTCGGGGTCTTCCTCGATGACAGGCACGTCCAAGAGGATCATCACACAGTCGTCTTCCTTGTCGATACGGGCGCGCTCCTCTTCATCGAGGGCGGCTTTGATGCTCTCCTCCGAGATGCCCGTGAGCGAAGAGATCTTCTCGATCTCACGGTCGTCGGGGTTGATGAGGTTCACCCATTTATTGACCAAAAAATCGGCAGAGAGTTCCATGCCTTCCGGGCAGATAGATAAATTCTTATTCACATCATTGCAAATGATATCGATCATACGCGCCTCCTCGGAAACGGTTCCGCAGGAGACTCGATCAAAAAAGCCGCGAGCGGAACGATACAGTCTGATTCGTATTATCTTCGTCAGGATCCATATCTTCCCCTCCTACAGAAAGAAGTGTACCATCATTTCGAGAGGACTGCAAGCATATTACCAAAAAAAAATATACATGGGCGAAAACGGCAAATCGATTTATCCTTGTGCCTCGGCGGAACGTTCCACTTCCCGCAGGAGAGCGCGGAGACGATCGGTCTCGGAGCTATCCGTCTCCCCTTCCCGTATCGACAAGAGGGGATCTTTCTTCTCACGCAAGAGGCGGGCGTCCAACATCTCCGCGAGACGCACGGCGCTCCGACGCGCCGAGGTGAGGTAACCATACAAAAGAAAACGCAATACCGTTCCATTCGAGAGCGCCACGAACGCCGTGATGACGACGCGGAGCAGGGTCTCGGAGAGGGATGAAACGAAATAAAAGGTCAAGAAGACGAGAAGGGTCAGAGACGCCGCGATCCCGCCATAGGCGCCGAGGAAGAACTTCCTCCGATCTTTGAGCGAGGCGGTCACCCGTTCCGCGAAAGTGTGCGCGGATATCTCCCCCGATAAAAATCCCCGATAAGCGAGACGCAAGGCGGGCGAGCCTTTCCGAATGCAGGTGTCGTAATAGATCCGACGAGCGTCTCCCGAGATCACCCCGCCATGCAGGAAGCGGCGTGTTTTCCGCTTGACAAGCATCACCCTGCCGCACCCGCCGAAATGAAGACAAAGCGCTGCGAGCAAGGGGAAAAGTGAAGAAAATGCCGTAGCCGTCAGGAAGACAGGCTCGGCGAGAAAATGCGATGCCATATACAATAAGACCATTATGCCGTTATAAAAATTATTCAAGAGAGACCGCCTTTTCAGTCCTTCGGAGGGCACACCTGAATGAAACGATTCCTCCCCAGAACGAATATGTAGGCGACGACGTCCTCGATGCCGAGACCCGCCTTCACCGCGCGGACGTAGAGTTCCAGCTGCTTGGTGTAACTCTTCACGATGTCGTCATCCGACTTGGACGTGCACTTATAGTCCAAAATGACGGCATCCTTCTCGCCGACCGCCAAAAGATCCACTTTACCTTGGATGACCACGGGGTCGTCGACGCCTTCCAAACCGATCTCGGGCGCAGAGGCGGGGAGCTGTAACATAAAGGTCTTCTCACGCATCACCGTGTAGCCATCGACCTTGTCTCGCACCTTGCGGACGGCGTCCAAGATGACCGCCGCGTCCGCCGATCTCGCCTCTTCTTCCGTCAAGATGCCGATGGCGGTGAGATTCTGCAGGCAGGCTCGTACCTCTTCCGTGCTGTCCGTCGTGAAGGGGATATTCTCCATCACGGCGTGCAGGGCGGTGCCGCGCGCAGCCTTATCCTCGGAGTCCGAGAAAAGGGGCTTGGGCGGGTAATATCCGTCGTCATCCATAGTATTTATACCCGTAACCGTGTATTTTATACCCGTTTTCGTGGCGGTTTTGTACGGATAGTCATACGAGAATGCGTCCCTGAGCGCGTTCTTCCCGTCTTCCGACATTCGCGTGGGGATGACGTTCTCTTCCTCGACGAAAAAGCTCTTCTCCGTCGTCGCTTCTTCCCTCTCTTCCACAGGGGGCAATTCGGTGGGCGGCGCCCCTTTCGGCAGGGTCGGCACAGCGAAAGAGATCCATTCCGCCATAGAATTCGCCTCCTCGACGGAGATGATGGCGCCAATGCGAGCGGGGGAACGTTTGCCCGTCACGTAAAGAACGTTTTGCGCGCGCGTGAGCGCCACGTACATCAAACGCAGCGAGTCTTCGATCTCCTCTTGCCGTTTCTTCTGCATGACCAATTTGAAAGAAGGATTTTTCAAGATCTTGCCGTCCTTTTCCACGACGCGCTTATGCACGCCGAAGATTTTGTCGACGACGAGGACGGCGCTGTAGGCTTTCCTGCTGAAAAGCTCCGCGCCCGTATTGATGAGGAAGACGACGGGGAATTCCAATCCCTTGCTGCCGTGGATGGTCATGAAGGTGACGGCGTTCCCGTCCGCGATCTCCCCTTCCGTCCCTTGGTATTCATTGTCGAAATAATCCAAAAATTCCGCCACCGACGCGACGCGTTTTGCGCGCACTTCGGAAACGAACGCTCGCAAAGAGCCGAAACGCAGTCTGCCGTCCGCTTCGCGAAGCAGAGGAATGCGGAATCTCTCTTCGATGACGCGGGAAAGAAGGTCCGCAACGGGCAGAACGGAGCTGTCGAAGCGCACCCGAGCGAGGTACTCGAGAAAAGCACGCATCTTCTCGCCGTCCGCATTCTCGGCGTAGGCTTTCGCCTTGTCATAGAACGACCTGCCCTCGAGGAGCGAAACGCGCGCGATCTCATCGAGATCGAACTCGAACATCGGCGAACGCAAGACGGACACGAAAGCGTAATCGTCGTAGGGGCTCAAAACGAGACGCATCAGGTCGGCGAGTTGACGTTCCTCATCCGTCTGTCCGTCCTCTTTGAAGGCGCCGAGCGAAAGCGGGATACGCGCCTCCCGAAGACAGGAAATGACGCGCGGACAAACGCCTCCGCGGCTCCTTGAAAGAATGGCGATATGTTTGTATTCCACGGTGAAGTATTTGCCTTCTTTCGCGTCGAACTGCCGTGTCCCGACCACTTCCGATATGCGGTCGCGCACCCATTCCGCTTCTTCGTCGACGGCGGAAGCATTCTCTTTGAGCAGACGATCCGCCTCTCGAAGGTCATACACCGAGGTGATCTCGCTCGGAAGAGGAGCGGGCGAAGCGGAGAGCGCGGGATCGAAAAACCGACAATGCACGTATCCGACGTCGATGACGGGTCTGCCGTCCTCCGCCACGGGGTCTCTGCCGCAGAGGGGAGCCTCTGAGTAATCCACCCCGCCGAATTCCTCCGTCATCAAGGTCTCGAAGACCTCATTGACAAAGGAAATGACGGCCCGAGAAGATCGGAAATTCTTGTTGAAGAGGATGACGTCGCTGTTCTCGGGATCCGACCTGCCCTCTCTCATAAGCTCTTGGAAAATCTCCGGTGCGCCTTGGCGGAAACGGAAAATGCTCTGCTTCACGTCGCCGACGGAGAAGAGAGAATGCTCGCCCGACAAAAGACGCACGAGGCGATCTTGGTTGGGGTTGACGTCCTGTTTTTCATCCACGAGCACGTGCTCGCACGCCAGTTCCCCGCGTATCTCTGCCTTCTCGAGGAGCTCCAAGGCGTATTGTTCGAGATCGGCGAAGTCCAAGAGTTTCTTCTCCTCTTTCGCTTTCTTGTACGCGACGTCGAAAGCGCGCACGAGGGCGAGG
>JAFTBD010000070.1 GCA_017455385.1 Clostridia bacterium | reverse complement strand
GCGGAAATGAGGAGGGGAGTGATATCCTCGATCTTCTCGCTACGAAGAAGGAGATGCGGAAGAGGAGAAGGCTCCTCGCGGTGATCGCGGTGATGAGCGTTTTTTCGGTCACGGAATTCGCGCGAGGCGTCTATTTTGCCGTTTTGCACGAAAGTCTCCCGCTTGATCGCTTTGTGCTGTCGATCCTTTCGCTTGTGGGCGCCTATTTCGGGGTGATGTGCACGCGCACCTCGTCCGATCTTCGTTATGATGTCGAGGCGGGGAACTACCTTATATCTTTGTCGGACAGGTACGTGAAACGGACCGTCGACGCCACCGCCGTAGTTTTTTTTCTTTTCGCGGTATTCTTGCTGTCGGAATGGAATTTCCGATATTTGGGGAATTCTCGAGTCGCCGCTTCGGCGAAACAATTCGCGGACAATTTCCCGATCGTTGCGGTCGGCTTATTTTTTCTCACGCTCGATCTTTTCCTTTTGCGAGAGGTGCATGCGAGGATCGTCATTCCCGAGCGGAGAACCATCACTTTACACCTATTATGCGTCTTGCTTTTTTCTGCCGTCTACTGGATGTCGGTGGCGGTCGTCATAGGCGTACTCGGTGAGGTCGAACGCACTTTCGCCATCGCCTCCATCGTTTTCTTTCTCTTCGTTGCGGCGTATGACGTCACACTGCGAAAGAGGATCACGCATAATGCCGTTTGGGAGAAGAGGCGCCTTGCCGCGGTATCGGCGTTGGCGGTCTTAGTTTGTTCTTTTTCGTTGATGAATCGAGAGACTTGGTACACCCAGCCTTATATCAATTCCGTGACCTCGGTCCCGCACGCCCCCTCTTTGATACGTTATGACGACGCGAGCGGTGTATATACTTTGACATCATTGGGGACGGAATTCAAGATATTGCACCTCACGGATATCCACCTCGGCGGCAGTTTGCTTTCCCGCGAGAAAGATATTCTCGCTCTGCGCGCCTGCTATGCGGAGATAGCGCATACCCGCCCCGACCTCGTCATCGTGACGGGCGACCTCACGTATCCCATCGGCTTCACGTCTTTTTCGTTCAATAATTCCGCGCCCGTACAGCAGTTTGCCGCCTTTATGCGTAATATCGGGATTCCGTGGGCTTTTACCTATGGGAATCACGACACCGAGAGCGTCGCCTCGCTGGCGCGGGAAGAATTGGCGCAGGTTTATAAGTCGCTGTCCTATAAAACGTCGGGGACGCTCCTTTATCCCTACGTGCAACCCTCTGTCACGGGACGGAATAATCAGCTTATCGAAGTGCGAAACGCCGACGGAACGCTGAATACGGCGCTCTTTCTCTTGGATTCCAACGCCTACTCGGGGGATGGATTCAATAAGTACGATTACATCCACGACGATCAAGTGGCATGGTACGAGAGGGAAGTGCGACGCCTCGAAGCGGAGGCAGGGAGACGTATCCCTTCGCTCGTTTTCTTCCACATCCCTTTGCGGGAATACCGCACGGCGTACGACCTTTATCTGGACGGAAGCGACGAAGTTACCTACTATTTCGGAGAGAATAATGAAACGATGATCGACAAGATCTGCTGCTCGGAGCATCCGTCTTCTCTCTTCGACAGGATGGTGGCGCTCGGCAGCACGACGGGCGTCTTCTGCGGGCATGATCATTATAACAATATGTCCCTTGAATATCGCGGCATTCGCCTGACCTACGGGATGAGCATCGATTACCTCGTTATGCCGGGGATCGCGAAGCAGACGGCGCAACGCGGTGCGGAGCTCATCACGCTTCGGGGAGACTCTTCGTGGGACGTGCGGCAGATCCCTCTCACTTCCATCGAATAATATCGGATCGCTCTTTTGATTTGAATGATAAACAGGAGTTCATTACGCTCCGTATCTTCGTCATCCCGAGTTATGTAGAGGGAACTCATCTGCTTATTTTTATATTTTTTCGGAATTCTTACTTTATCGCAGTAAAATCATTTGCGCGCACGCGTGAATTTTGGTATACTTTTATGCGGAATTTTATTGCGGCTTTGCCGCCGTGGATATAGGAGGGAATATG
>JAFTBD010000069.1 GCA_017455385.1 Clostridia bacterium | reverse complement strand
ATTCCACAATGCGATCCTGCCCGAAGAGGAAGAGGAGGACTGATATGAGCACCGAAGAAGTATGCGCTTTGGCGAAAGCCGCATCCTACAGATTGGCGACCAAGAGTGATGCAGAAAAGAATGCTATGCTGATCGCGATGGCGAATGGGATCGACGAAGAATCGGAGCAGATCCTTCTCGCCAATAACGACGACGTCTTCAATGCACAACAGAACGGTAAAGACGAGACTTTTATCGAACGTCTCGTGCTTTATAAGAGCCGTATCCGTCAGATGATAGAAGGGATCATGCAGGTCGCGGAGCTCCCCGATCCTGTCGGAGAAGTGACCGACAAATGGACGCTTCCGAACGGCTTATCCATCTCAAAAGTGCGCGCACCGCTCGGTGTCATCGCCATCATTTACGAAGCGCGCCCGAATGTGACTTGCGACGCGGCGGCGCTTGCAATCAAGAGCGGGAACGCCGTCATTTTGCGCGGCAGTCGCGAAGCCATCAATTCCAATCTTGCCGTATTTAATGCGATGAAAAATGCTCTCCTGAAAGGCGGCTACGATGCGGAAGTATTGCAGTTCTTGCCCGAGCCCGATCGTGAGGTGACCGCGGAGCTCTTGAAGCAGAACGAGACCGTGGATGTCGTGATCCCGCGCGGTGGGGAAGGACTCAAGAAGTTCGTTATGGAGAATTCTTCCATCCCCGTCATCGCTTCCGCCGGCGGCAATTGCCATACCTACGTGGAGAAAACTGCCGACTTAAAGATCGCAGATAACGTGTTATTTAATGCGAAGGTCAGCCGTCCTTCCGTTTGCAATGCGACGGAGCAACTTATCGTCGACAGAGCCATTGCGGCTCCTTTTCTCAGCAAGAGTTTGGAACGTCTCTCAAGACAGGGCGTCCGCATTCTCGGTTGCCCCGAGACCTGCAGGCTTTATCCGATCGCTGAGCTTGCGACGGAAGACGATTACTATGCGGAGCACCTCGGTTTGATCCTTTCCGTGAAGGTCGTCAGCGGTTACAAGGAAGCTATCGAGCGTATCAACAAATACGGCACGCATCACAGCGATGCCATCATTTCCACGAGTAATGAGGCTATCGAAGCATTCAAGGCGGGCGTGGATTCCGCTGCGGTGTATGTAAATGCAAGCACTCGTTTTACCGACGGATTTGAGTTTGGTTTCGGCGCGGAAATGGCTATCAGCACGCAGAAACTTCATGCGCGCGGACCGCTCGGACTTAAACAACTTACGAGCGAGAAATACGTAATAGTCGGTGAAGGACAGGTACGCAAGTGATCATCCTCGGCATCGATCCCGGTCTTGCTATTGTCGGTTACGGCGTTATCGAAAGCGTCAAAGGTCGAGTCAGAATGATCGATTACGGCGTCATCAATACACCTGCCGGGATGCGTACGCCGTTACGGCTCCAAATGATACGAAAGGGTATGCACATGCTTTTCGATCGTTTTAAGCCGGATGAGATCGCCGTGGAAGAATTATTTTTCTCCAATAACAAAACGACAGGTATCAACGTAGCGGAAGCGCGTGGCGTGATACTGGTGACCGCGGTCGAATACTGCGAGAAACTGTTCGAATACACTCCAAATCAGATCAAACAGGCGATCACGGGGTGGGGTGGTGCCGATAAGAAACAAATGCAGGAAGTTGTCAAACAGACGCTTCGTTTGACGGCTATACCCAAGCCCGATGATGCTGCGGATGCGCTTGCTGTCGCATTGACACACGCGCAGACCAATCGTTTCGGCTCGTTATTCGGGATGTAATTTTCGGAAGAGGATATGTACGCTTACATCGTAGGAAAAGTGGATAGCT
>JAFTBD010000068.1 GCA_017455385.1 Clostridia bacterium | reverse complement strand
TATAATGATATGATGATCGGACTTATCGACAGCGGCATAGGCGGGACCACCGTGCTCGCGAAACTTTTGAAACGGAAATGCGCCTGCCGCTACCTGTATCTGGCGGACAATGCGAACCTGCCTTACGGCAATAAAACGCGAGAAGAGCTCTGTCGGATCGCCGCGGAGAACGTGCGCACCCTCACGAAGCGAGGCGCGAACGTCATCATCTTCGCCTGCAATACGCTGTCGGTCTGCGCCCTCGACACCGTCCGCAAAGAGACCGCGCTCCCCCTCTTCGGGTTAATTCCGAGACCGGAACTCACCTTCGGGAACGCGCTCGTTCTGACCACCCCCGCAACGGGGAGTTACCTGCCCTCTCTGCCACGCGGCACAGCCTTGCTGACCCCCGATCGGCTCGCCGCTCTCATCGACCGAAATTACCCGAATATGAGGGAAGTGACAAGATACTTGAGTCCCTTGTTAGTCCCTTACAAAGACGTGGAATGCGCCTATCTCGGATGTTCGCATTATCTCCTCGCGGAAGAGGTCATCCGCGCCCTTCTACCCCGCGCCAAACTGATGGAAGGCGCCACCTCGCTCGCCGACTTGGTGCAAGCCGTTCTGCCGCCCGTTACGGTGAAGAATGCGACCGTCGACTTCCTCTTCACGGGGCGGGACGAGACCGAACGCTATTCCCACATCCTGTCCGACCTACTAGCGTAAAGCCCGCTCGATCCCTCGCCCGATCGCACGCGAAAAAGCGGGAACGTAAAGGTCTATCTCTTTGGGCGCGACCACCGTGTCCGCAGGCAGACCCTGCAAACTCTCACCGTGCATGAGAAGCGGCACGCCGACTGTCACCACGGGGACGCCGAGCGTCTCGTAGGAGAGCGACTCCCGCCGATTTCCCACGCCGCCGCCCGGCGCAATGCCGACCTCGCCGATCTGCACCGCCCGACAGAGCCTCTCCGCACGTCGCGTCGCGAGGGTATCCACCGCGATGACGATATCGGGGGATATCTCCTTCACCACACCGCGCACGATGGTGGCGCTCTCCAGTCCCGTGACGCCGTATACCGACGGAATGAGAACGGAGAGCTCCCGCCGATCCCCCGCGGGAAGAATGCTCACAGTCTCACTTCCCAAAGCGTCCACCACCATTTTCGGATTCCCGAGCCCGACTGCCAAGACCCGTTTTCGTCTCCCGAATATCGGCGTGAGGAGCGCGGCGACGCAAGAATATATTTCCTCGGAAATGTCGGATATTTCGAGAATATTTCCATTTAATAATATCGTATGATAAGCCCCCGCTTCCCGTTTCTCATCCGCCGCGCCGAAAGGCTCCGCCGCCCGAAAGGTCAGCACGGTGAGGCGTTTCCCGAACTTTTTCTCTTTTTCACGGGCGAATCCCGCCGCATTCTCCGCGCTCTCAATAGCCAGTTCTTTCCGTGTATCCATACCAACAGGCTGTGCGAAATAATATAAAATATTATGAAAAATAATTGCAAGTCACCCGCCCCTATGCTAAAATACATAATACACTATTACCATATGACAAGGTGCCTCGCACCGAAAAAGGAGTAAATATGCCTAACATCAAATCTCAGAAGAAGCGCGTCCTGATCACCAAGGAAGAGTATGCTCGCAACAAGTCCATTCGTTCCGAAGTCAAGAATGCCGTCAAGAAGTTCAATGCGGCTATCGCGGCGGGCGACGTGGCACAGGCGGAGGCTCTTCTCCCCGTGACCGTCTCCATCATCAACAAGGCGAAGAGCGACGGCGTATACCACATCAACACCGCTTCCCGTAAGATCTCTTCTCTCTATAAGTCCCTGAACGCTCTGAAGGCGTAATCTTTTCCTATGCCGGGAGTGAAGATCAACACCAAAGAAGACGCTTTTCGTCTATTTGACGAAGCCGTTAAGGCACTCATCAACAGCAACTTCATCATTACGCAGAAGCCTATAACGGACCTTTTAAGGTGTCTGGTCTTCAGTGACAAGCTCCAAGCTTTCGTCAGCGAATGCCTGCGCGGCGTGGACTACGAGGCGGAGCTCGCGAGCGCCATCGCCAAGACGGAGACGGGCTACGCATTCATCCTCCCGAAAAGCAATAAAAGGATCATCGCTCTCGTCACCGGGCTGCTCTCCGACTTCGACAAAGGAGACCGCAGCCTGACCACTTTCATACGAGAGTTCTACCCTGCCCCCGATAACAACCAAAGATACAAATTGTTCTGTGATAACGTGCTCATGCCCTATCACAGAGCTTTTCGTCAGTCTTTCCTCTACGACATCGACAATGCCGACACCGCGTACGGGGACGAAGGCGCGAAGGTCATCGGCGAGGCGGCTCTCGAGCAAGCGGCGGGCATCCTCAGCGCCCTGCGCACCATCTTCCTCGGCGACAATAAGCTGTCCGAGAAGAAGCGCGCGGATCTCATCTATCTGACGGACGGGCTGTATTACAGCCTCGAGAAGGGCGACGCCCGCATCATCAAGACCGTTTGGACGGGTATGAAGCTCGCGCTCGCGGGCATCAAGAAAGCCGAGAAAAAATTCAGCGAGCTCACCGAGTTCCTTGCTCTCTACGCCCTGCTCTGAGGAGACACCGACTATGGCGACCGATTCCACCCTCATCAAATTGATGATCTTATTCGTGATGGATAAGATGGAGGTTCCCCTCGAAGAGGACGTCTTGACCGAGCTGTGCACCAGTGACCATAACTGGATGAATTATATGGATTGCAAGGACGCGATCTGCGACCTCGAGGACGTCGGATTTCTGCATAGACGCAACGTTTCCAATAAGATCATTTATAACATCACCCCCGACGGCAGAATGTGCCTCGCGAATTTCTACACCCGCATCCCCATCTCCATGCGCGAGGAGATCACGAATGCGGTCAAGAGCCACCGCATGGATTACCGTCGCCGCCAAGAATACCGCAGCGACTATTTCAAGAATAACGACGGTACCTACACCGTCATCTTGAAGATCATGCAGATGGACAGCGACCTGCCCCTCGTGGAGCTCAGAATGGTGGTCGAGAGCCGCGAGAACGCCGCCTTCATCCACAAGAACTGGCAGAACCGCGCCGGCGCCGTCTACGGCTCCCTCTGCGACACCCTGCTGGACGGCTGACCCCTACCCTCTTACACAATGCGTTTACGGCACCGAAAGGTGCCTTTTTTATTTCGATCTCCTCTAACAGATGCAGCGTATCTCACGGCGCCTCTGTTACAGGAGGTATTTAATATTATGAAAAAACGTTTACTGATAACTTCTATCGTAATGATGTTGGTTGTCGCCGTGGCTCT
>JAFTBD010000067.1 GCA_017455385.1 Clostridia bacterium | reverse complement strand
TAGAAAAGCGGTTGAGATCCCTCGACACGTTTTGCTTACGCAGTGAATTGCACTTCGTGCATGAATTGACCGCAGTTGCGGTCGTGAATTCTCGAGCAGAGCGCTCCGTGAATCGACTGCAGAGACGTCATTGCGGATAAATATATCCATAATGCACGCTAAGCGTGCAATTCATGCGCCGAAGGCGCAATTCATGGCGAAAACCAATTCATGACCGTTAGGTCAATTCATCCCTATTCCTAATTCCTAATTCATAATTCCTAATTAAATAAAGCGTCAGCGTATCCATTATTCCGAATTCCGCATTCCGCATTAGAGCGTAGCGTTTCAGTACCGCATTCCGCATTCAAGCGGAGCGCTTCAATTCCGCATTTATTTTAAATCGCTTGTACTCTCGCGCGTGGCGGGTGTATAATTCAGCTAACTTACAATCAT
The DNA here is from genome assembly GCA_017455385.1 of Clostridia bacterium. GTDB lineage: Bacteria > Bacillota > Clostridia > Christensenellales > CAG-1252 > CAG-1252. Next base: position 12,990 of record JAFTBD010000067.1, on the reverse strand, counting down.
AAAGGAGTTTTTGATTATGGCAACTGTTTTGCAGTTCGGCGAAGGCAATTTTATGCGCAGCTTTATCGATTATCTGATCCAGCTCAGGCAGGATCAATATGGCGACGGCGAGAAGGTCGTGGTGGTCACCCCCATCGACAACCCGTACTGGGAGACTTTCCGCAATCGTAATTGCGTCTACCACACCTGCGTTTGCGGCAAGGTGGACGGCGTGGCGGTGAAGAATTACACCACCATCAACGTCATCGAGGACGTGGTGAACCCCTATCGTGAGTTCCCCCGTTACGAAGAGGCTTATCTCGATCCCGAGCTGAAGGTCATCATCAGCAATACCACCGAGGCGGGCATCGCTTTTAACGAGGCGGACACCTTGGACGGCGACCTCGGCACCTTCCCCGCGAAGATCACCAAGATCCTTTACGCTCGCTATAAGAAATACGGCGAGGCGGGCAGGGTGGATCTCCTTCCCTTGGAGCTCATCGAGAATAACGGCAAGACCTTGAAGTCCTACATCCTCAAATACGCGGAGATCTGGGGGCTCGAGGCGGGCTTCGTGGACTTCGTGAAAGCGATCCCCGTTTACAATTCCTTGGTGGATAAGATCGTTCCCGGCTTCCCGAGAGCGAATGCGGCGGAGCACTTCGCGGCGCTCGGCGAAGAGGATCCGCTCCTCACCGTCGGCGAAGCATTCCTCTCCCTCGTCATCGAGGGGGACAAGGTCCTCGCGGACAAACTCCCCTTCCTCAGAGAGCCGCGCGTGATTTTCACGGACAGCGTCAAGCCCTATCGTGAGAGAAAGGTGAAGATATTGAACGGTCTCCACACCGCTCTCGCGCCCATCTCGATGCTCGCGGGCGTGCAGATCGTGCGCGACGCCATCAATGACAAGCAGCTTTTCGCCTATGCGGATGCCCTTGCCGACAAGGAGATCATCCCCACCATCGATATGGACAAAGCAAAGCTTTTGCAGTTCAAAGCGGCGGTCTTGGAGCGTTTCTCCAATCCCTACATCGATCACCTGTTCTCTTCCATCATTTTGAATAGCGTTTCCAAGTGGAAGACGAGACTTCTTCCGTCCTTCCTCGCCTGCCCGAAAGACGGTCGTTCGCATATGCTTTTCGCTCTTGCGGCGCTCTTCTGCCTGTATGACGACAAGTCCTTCACCATCAATGACGGCGACGACGTCAAGGCGTTCTTCGCGCAGGAGGTGAGCACAGAGGCGAAGTACGAGGCATTCATCCGCAATGCGGCGTTCTGGGGCATGGACCTTGAGGCGACCGAGGGCGTCTATACCGCGTCTGTCGGCTACGTCAAGGAGATCAAGGCGGGCAATATCCGCAAGGCGATCGAGACTTTATGACCGACCTCATCATCCTCTCGCCGAAAGATAATGTCGGCGTGCTGAAAAGAGCGCGGGGCGACGTCCCCATGGGGCACAAGATAGCCCTTCGCGCCATCAAGAAAGGGGAGCCCGTCATCAAGTACGGCTACCCGATCGGCGTGGCGACTATGGACATCGCGGAAGGCGACTTCGTACATACGCATAATCTCGCGAGCGCCCTCACCGCAGACGCGCTGACCTATACCTACGATAAGCGGTTGACCCCGCTCCCCCCGATGCCCGCGCGTAATACCGTGATGGCATATAAGAGGGCGGTCGGCGCAGGCGTGCGCAACGAGCTTTATATCGTGCCCACCGTCGGCTGTATCGTGAATTCGGCGGAGACTATCTGTCGTATCTTCAAAGAGCGTCACGCGAATGACATGAAGGTCGACGACGTCGTGGTGCTCACCCACAGAGTGGGATGCTCCGAGCTCGGCGACGACTACGAGCGCACGAAAAATATCCTTATCAACCTCTCGAAAAATACCAACGTGGGCGGCGCTCTTTTCCTCGGTCTCGGCTGTGAAGAGAATCAAATGGACGGCATCCGTGCCATCGTTCCGGACGGCGAACGGGTGCGTTTCCTCGTCGCGCAGGAAGTGGAGGACGAGGTGGAAGAAGGCTTGCGCCTCCTTGAGGAGCTCTATGCCGTGGCGTCTAAAGACGTCCGTGAGCCCGTGCCTCTCTCCGAGCTGACTTTCGGCGTGAAATGCGGCGGGTCGGACGGATTCTCCGGCATCACGGCGAATTATCTCATCGGTCGCGTAGCCGACCTCCTCGAGAGTTGCGGCGCGACTGTTGTGCTCGCGGAGACCCCCGAAGTCTTCGGTGCGGAGATCACCTTGATGGAGCGCGCGAAGGACAGAAAAGTCTTCGAGGACATCGCGGCGCTCGTCAATAAATGGAAAGATTTTTATGGCAGTCACGGCGTCAACGTGTACGAGAACCCCTCCCCGGGCAATAAGAAGGGCGGCATCACCACCCTCGAGGAGAAGTCCCTCGGCTGCGTGCAGAAGTCCGGCAAAGGGGAAGTGAAGAGCGTCCTATCGGAGCTTCAGCGCGCCACGGAGCACGGACTCAACGTCATCGAGAGCCCGGGCAACGACATCATCGCCTGCACCACCCTCGCGGCGGCGGGTTGTAACGTCATCATGTTCAGCACGGGTCGCGGCACCCCGCTCGGCAGCGTGGTCCCCACGATGAAGATCGCCACCAATACCCCGATGGCGGAGAAGAAGCATTCTTGGATCGATTTCAATGCGGGCGAGACTCTTTACGGCAAGAGCATGGATGACGCGACGATCGAGATGTACAATTATCTTTTGGACGTTTGCGAAGGAAAAGCAACCAGTAACGAGACTCGAGGGGACAAGCAGATCGCCATCATGAAAACGGGTGTGACCCTTTGATGGCGGCGCAGAAGAAGACGAGCCTGCACGAAGGTCATCGGGAGCGGCTCAGGAACAAGATCAAGCGCTACGGGCTCGAAGCCTTGGAAGAGCACGAGCAATTGGAGTACGTCCTCTACGCTTTCATTCCGCGCAAGGACACAAACCCCATCGCGCACGCGCTCATCGACACCTTCGGCTCGCTGCGTAGCGTCTTGGACGCCTCGCCGAAAGATCTCGCCGCCGTGAAAGGCATGACGGAGAATGCGGCGCTCTTTCTATCTCAGATCCCCGCGCTCTACACCTCTTATCTCAATTCCGATAAACAGAAAGAAGTCAAGAATATCCGCGATGCCGCGGAACGTTTTATGGCGCGTATCGGCGCGAAGAACCGCGAGCATTTGCTCGTGATGTGTCTCGACGAGCGCGGCTACCACATCAAGACGGTGGAGTTCACATCCGATAAACGCAACGTCATCAAGCTCGACCGCGACAAGATCGTCGCTGCGTGCGTGCATTGCGACGCGAAGATCGTCCTCCTCGCGCATAATCATCCCGGCGGCTCTCTGACCCCCAGTGAGGACGACATCAACGCCACGAACCGCATCGCGCAGGCGCTCCAAATGGTGGGCATCCGCCTCGCCGACCATATCATCGTGTCCGACCGCGAGTATTACAGCCTCGCCGCGCATGGGTGTATGGTGGAGCCTGTGGATATGGATCGGTCGTTTGAGCAGTTTGCGGAAGATTTGATACGTTGGAGGAGGCAGATCGCCGATCTCCGCGATTAAGGCGAGCGTGTAGAGCGGTGCATATGCTACGCTGCCAAGCCCCAAAGAATTATTAATTCTTCGGAGACCCCAACGGCGACCGTGCGTGAATTGACCGCAGATGCGGTCGTGAATTCTCGAGCAGAGCTCTCCGTGAATTGACGGCAGAGCCGTCATTGCGGATAAATATATCCATAATGCGCGCGTCGAGCGTGCGATTCATGCGCCAAAGGCGCAATTCATGGCGAAAGCCAATTCATGACCGTTAGGTCAATTCATCCTTTCTTGGCGCACCTTCACTCCTAATTCCTAATTCCGAATTCAAGCGTAGCGCCTCTAATGCGCGTCCCCATTCTTTCGTTAGCGCGGCGCTTGTCCATTTCGCATTTGCGGGAGAGGTGGAGGGGAGCGGGTGCGCGATGTTTCCGAGGTCGGGGAAATATTTCAGGAAGAGTTTATATGCCGTACTGCCGTTCAGGTAGATCATCTCGATGGGGGCGGCGGCGAGGATGGCTCGTATATCGGATGGGACAGCGCCTCTGATGGAGGCGTCGCCCGAGCCTGTGATGCGACATTCTCGGATGACGTCGTGGAGGGCGATCCCGTGCCGCAATAGGGTGCGCTTTTTTGTTTCTACGTCGGCGCTCGTGAGGTCCGTGCCGAGAAGAGCGCTCATCACAGCCCAGAAACGGTTGCGCGCGTGCATATAATAGAAGCCTTGCGCGCGCGAAGCCACCGAGGGCAGACTGCCGAGGATGAGGACGCGAGAATTCTCGTCCACGAGGGGCGGGAAAGGGTGACGGACGGTCTCTTCCGCGAATTTCGTCATACGGTATGGAAATAGGCGCGGCTCTTGGTGCGATACGCGCTGGGCGCGACGCCCTCTTTCCGCTTGAAGATGAGGGTGAGATAATTGCCGGAGGAAAACCCGCATTCGTCGGCGATGGTCTCGATGCTGTCGTCGGTGGTGACGAGGCGCTCTTTCACCTTGGTCATGCGCAGGTTCAAGAGGAATTTCATCGGGGAGCAGTCGAGATATTTCTTGAAATGGTAGATGAGGGTCTGCTTGCTGGAATACAGCTCCTTGCAGAGGTCGTCAAGGGAGAAATCCTCGCTGTAATGCGCGTTCATATAGCGAATGGCGGAGAGCACCAAAGGGGACGCCGAGGGGCTGTCCACGGCGCGGATGGGCGCCACGTCGCGGGTGTAGGTGCGCAGGGTCAGGATGAAATAGGCGAATTTCGCTTTCTGCACCTCGGTGAAGTTCTTGTCCGTCGGGGACAGGGTCTCGTACGTTTTCAGGATCTCGAGGAGGGACTCGGCTTGGCTCGGTTCGAGCTTCACCACCGAGAGTTGCAAGGAGTCCAGCACTTCGCGCTGGAAGTCGTCCAGATAGTTCGCCGTGACGTAGAGGTTGATGCGCTTGAATTTGCCGCCCTCCGTCTTATGCATCGTATGCGGCGGCACCACGAGGACCACGGGCGCTTGCACCTCGAAAAGGTCATTCTCGAAAAAGAGGATGCGGCGCCCCTCATACAGGAAATAGATCTCATAGTAGGGGTGAGAATGCAGGCTGGGCATAGCCATATTATTCGTCATTTGCAGTTCTTCGATCTTGAGAAACTTCTCCATATCCGCGCCTCCTTGCGGTCATTGTATAACGCGGGTGGGCGAAAAGTCAATATCGATCGGCGAAAAATCATTATAATTTATATGTAATTTTCGGACAATATCCGCAATTTTTTATATATATGCCACTTCGGCGAAGACGTATAATAGGTGCAGATAAGAAACCAAACCACACAAGGAGAATGGGTTATGAAATTTATCGATAACGGAAAGAAAGTCACGGATCTCAAGATCGCCTATGTCGGCGGCGGCTCCAGAGGCTGGGCGCGCGGACTTATGAGCGACCTCGCGCAGTCGGAGAGGATGACGGGCACCGTCTATCTTTACGACATCGACTTCGCGGCGGCGAAAGCCAATGAGACCATCGGCAACGGCATTTACGACAGGGAGGACGTCATCGGCAAGTGGCATTACAAGGCGGTGAAGACCTTGGAAGAAGCGCTTGACGGCGCGAACTTCGTGGTCATCAGCATCCTGCCCGGCACCTTCGACGAGATGGCGAGCGACGTGCATCTCCCCGAGCAGTACGGCATCTATCAGTCGGTGGGCGACAGCGTCGGTCCCGGCGGTATCGTGAGAGCGCTCAGGACCATCCCGATGTATAAGGTCATCGCGGAGGGCATCGCGAAGTGTTGCCCCGATGCGTGGGTCATCAACTACACCAACCCGATGAGCCTCTGCACCGCGGCGCTTTACGCCTATTTCCCGAAGATCAAGGCATTCGGCTGCTGCCACGAAGTGTTCGGCACGCAGAAGATCCTCGGTCTCGCCTATCAGGAGAAATACGGCAAGTTCCTCGAGAGAGAAGACGTGAATATCAACGTGCTCGGCGTGAACCACTTCACCTGGATCACCGCGGCGCATTATCACGATGAGGACCTTATGCCCGTTTATAAGGAGTTCGTCGACAAGCATTACGAGGAAGGATATATCGTGGACAGCTCCACCCATTGGATGAATAATACCTTCGTCAGCGCGGAAAGGGTCAAGTTCGACCTCTTCAAGCGTTACGGCGTCATCGCGGCGGCGGGCGACAGACACCTCGCCGAGTTCTGCCCGGGCGACTGGTATCTCAAAGATCCCGAGACCGTCAAGTTCTGGAAGTTCGGCCTCACCACCGTGGATTGGAGAAGGAAGGACCTCAAAGAGAAGATCGAGAAGACCGAGCGCCTTCTCGCCGGCACCGAGAAATTCGAGATCCGCGTGACGGGAGAAGAGGGCGTGCGCCAGATGGAGGCGATCCTCGGACTGCGTTCTCTCGTCACCAACGTGAACCTCCCGAACCAAGGTCAGATCCCCGATCTCCCGCTCGGCGTCGTGGTGGAGACCAATGCGGTGTTCTCGCCGCGCGGCGTACAGCCTGTCTGCGCGGGTCCGCTCCCGAAGGGCGTGGATGCTTTGGTGCGTAGGGTCGTTTACGAGCAGCAGCTCACGCTCGAGGCGGCGATCACCGGCGACTACGAGCTCGCTTATCGCGCTTTCGTGAACGATGCGAATGTGAACCTGCCGCTCGACAAGTCCCGCGAGCTCTTCACGCAGATGCTGAAGAATACCGCCAAGTATCTTCCCGATTACGCCCCCGCGTACGTGAGAAGCAAGTAAGGATCATACGGCATAAAAAGTCGCTTCCTTGTGAGGCGACTTTTTTTATGCACGCCTGCGGCGTGATGATATGCAATACTTCGTATTGATGATATACACATCTTCGATTTGATGATATACACCCTGACGGGTGATGATATGCAATACTTCGTATTGATGATATGAACGCCTGCGGCGTGATGAGGTGGGGGAAGGTGCTATTCCACTGTAACCGATTTTGCGAGGTTACGCGGACGGTCGACGTCACAGTCGCGGTAAATGCCGACGTAATAAGCGATGAGCTGCATAGCCACCGTGCTGAGGACGGGGGAGAATGCCGGAATGGTATCGGGGATAGGATAGACTTCGTCCGCGCCGAGGCGCTCTGCGGATCCTTCGCTCGCGATGGCGAAGGTAGAGGCGCCGCGACAGGCTACTTCCGCTATGGAAGAGGCGGTCTTCTCCGTGAGACGGGGATCGGTGGCGACGAAAAGGGCATATACTCCCGCTTCCATCAGGGCGAGCGTCCCGTGCTTGAGTTCGCCCGACGGGTAAGCTTCGGAGAATAGGTAGCTGACCTCTTTGATCTTCAGACTCCCTTCTTTGGCGGCGGCGTAGTCGGCGCCCTTCCCGAGACAGTATAGAGCGCTCGCATTCGCGAGGCGCCGACAGGCGTCTGCGAGCGTCCTCTCCCCTTCGAGTACGGTGGCGGCTTTATGAGGAAGCGCGCTGAGTTCCGCGAGATAACGGGCGAGTTCTGTTTTCTCGATTTTCCCCCATATATCCGCATATTGCAAGCATATTCGCAGGAGCGCCGCGACCTGTGCGGAGTAGGACTTCGTGGCGGCGACGGCGCGCTCTGTGCCGCATCCCGTCAGCACCGTTTCGTCCGCGAGACGCACGAGGGACGAGGTCGCCACGTTTGTGACGGCGAGGATCGTCGCGCCGTGTTCTTTCGCTCTTTTCACCGCTCGGAGGGTGTCGGCGGTCTCTCCGCTCTGGCTCACGACGATGAAGAGGGGATGCTCGCCGCCGACGTACCGCTCGGTCAGGAATTCGCTTGCCACGTAGTCGGTGACCCGCACCCCTGCGAGCTCTCTCATCGTCGCTTTGAAGGCAAGCCCCGCGTGATAGGCGCTCCCGCATCCGAGGATGGCGATCTCGTCGTGCTCTTCGCGGAGAAGGCGCGCCACCACCTCTTCGGGGTAGGAGCGGAGTGTCTTCTCGACAGATGCGGGGACTTCGTGTATCTCGGATAGCATACAGCACTCTTCACTCCCTTCCATCGAGCGGTGGCATTCTGTCCGAGCGAAGGCGAGAGGCAGGCTTTTGCCGTCGAGGTCATAGGCTTTCGCACCCCTCTCTGTCAGCCGCACGATGACCTCGTCATTCGGGAAAGCGACCTCGGTGCAGTTCTCTGAAAATCCCGAAACATCCGAACAAAGGAAGCATTCTCCGCGTCCTCTTCCGACGAGGAGAGGACTTTCTTTTCTGACGCCGTAGAGGGCGTTCGGTTCGCTTGCCGCCAAGATGGCGAGTGCGAAACTCCCCTCGAGCCGCCGCACGACGCTTGCGATCGCGGCGAGGACGTCTCCGTCGTAAAAAAGGTCGATGAGATGGGCGATGATCTCGCTGTCCGTGTCCGAGCGAAGGGAAATGCCGCGCGCGGCGAGTTCGCGTTTCAGCGGAAGATAGTTCGTGATGATCCCGTTATGCACGACGGCGAAACGCCGGTGCACGGAGAGGAAAGGGTGGGCGTTCTCATCCGTCGCCGCGCCGTGCGTCGCCCACCTCGTGTGTCCGATGCCGCATCTCCCGACGATCTCCCGCCTGCGCAAAGCTTCTTTTAGGTTCGAGAGCCGTCCCGCCTTCTTCTCGACGAGGATCTCCTTGCCCGTATGTACCGCGATCCCCGCGCTGTCGTACCCACGGTATTCAAGCGCCTCCAGTCCCTTGATGAGTGCCTTGACGACCTCACTGTTCCCTACGTATCCGACGATGCCGCACATACGCTCCCTCCACGATATGGTATAGTATATGCGCTCCTCGCGCCCAATGGCACATTTCCCGCCGCGAGCATATCATATCGTATGTTTACATTGCATTTCGGAACGGACGGTATCAGAGGGGTATACGGCGAAGAGGTCACGGACGAAACGGCGTTTCGGCTCGGCATGGCGCTCGGCGCGGAGGGGCAGGTGTTGCTCGCGCGGGACAATAGGATCTCTTCGCCGCGGCTGGCGGCTGCTTTCCTCGGCGGGGTGGCGTCGGTCGGCGGGGAGTGCACTTATCTCGGTCTCTCCACCACGCCCGCGCTGTATTATGCGTCTACGCGAGCCCCCGCCCCAAATGCGGTGATGATCACAGCAAGCCATAATCCCCCTTCGCATAACGGGCTGAAAGTCTTCGGACGGGAAGGAAAACTCGACGAAGCCGCGCGAGCACGGCTGACCGAAAGGATGGAGTCGGCGCCTTTCCGCGGTGTCTCGTACGGGAGCCGAGACGAGGACGCGACCCTTCTCGACGAATATCGCGCCTTTTTCACGCGCGCTGTAGGCGACCTCACGGGCGTGCGCGCCGTCGTAGACTACGCGGGTGGCGCGGGATATGCCTTCCGCGACCTTTTACCTTCACTCGGCGCGGAGATCATTCCCTTATCTCTTCACGAAACGGGGGAGCGTGTGAACGTCGGTTGCGGCGCGCTCCACCCCGAAAGGCTTCGCGAAGAGACCTTGCGCCAAAGGGCGGATATCGGCTTCGCGCTCGACGGGGACGGCGATCGCATCATCGCGGTGTCCCGTGACGGGGATATCCTCGACGGCGACGCCCTTCTATATTTGCTCGCGCGTATGCGCCTCGAGAAGGGCGCCCTGCCGAAACGTAAGATCGCCCTGACCGTGATGACGAATAGCGGCGTCCTCCGCTCTCTGTCCGAGGCGGGGGTGGACGTCGTGCTCTGCGGGGTAGGCGACGCTGCCGTCACCGCCGCAATGAGGGAAGAAGGACTGACCCTCGGCGGCGAACAGAGCGGGCATATCGTTCTCGGCGACCTGATGATGACAGGCGACGGGCTCCTCGTGGGCGCCATGTTGATGAAGTCCATCAAAAACGGCATATCCGTCGTTCGCCCGCCCGAGCTCATCGTCTATCCCCAAGCCATGCGGAACGTCCCCGTCCGCGACACATCCGTCGCACAGTCTGAGCGCGTCCGCGCATTCGTCCGTCGAATAGAAGAGAGTCTCGGCGGAGAGGGCAGAGTGCTCGTCCGCGCCAGCGGAACGGAGGATGTCGTGCGCGTGATGGTGGAATGCCCGTCGGCGGAAGCCGCCGAACGCGCCGCGGAAGAGATAGAACGGGAGATCCGACGCGAAAGCGGTAACGCCAACGCATAGCGGCGCATATGCTTCGCTACTGCCGGCGTCGCCCACGCCCCAAAATATCTTTTCAATATTTCGGGGACCCCAATGGCGACTGTCGTCCGGCGTCACGTATAAGGCGTTCACATTTTTTACAAAATCGCTTTACATTGTATTAATAATATAGTATAATCACAGTGCTCGCAAAGTTGCGAGTATTCCTTACTTTTGCCGAGAGCAAAGGTCAATATAGTCCAAAAGGAGGTAGCACAATGAACAAGTACGAAGTTTTGTACATCTTGAACGGTGAAGCAACCGACGACGTCAAGAACGCGACTGTGGACAAGTTTTCCCAGCTCGTCGCGGATAACGGCGGCACGGTGACCACCGTCGACAAGTGGGGCATGAAGAAATTCGCATACCCCATCAACTACAAGACCGAAGGCTATTACGTTCTTATGAATTTCGAGTCGGATCCCGCGCTCCCCGCTGAGCTCGAGCGTCAGATGAGAAATGACGAGAACGTCGTTCGCTTTATGGTCACAAGAAAGTAATCGGAGGAGAATTATGAATAAAGTATTTTTGATCGGTAACCTGACGAAAGATCCCGAACTGTCCAATACCAATAACGGTATCCCCGTCTGTAAGTTCACCCTTGCGGTCTCCAGAAGATTCGGCAATCCCGAGACCGACTTCCTTCCCGTCATCGTATGGAGAGGGCAGGCGGAGAACTGCGGCAAGTTCCTGAAAAAGGGCAGCAAGGCGGCAGTCGCGGGCGCTGTGCAGACGCGTTCCTATGACGCGAATGACGGCACCAAGCGTTACATCACCGAGATCGTTGCCGACGAAGTACAGTTCCTCTCTACCAAGGCAGGTGAAGGCGAGCCCCTTCCCTCCGACGTGCCCCCCGCTCCCGTGAGCGGCTCTTCGAAAGGGCGCATCGGCTCGGAAGTGACGGAGGACGACCTTCCCTTCTGATCAGCCGCAACAGGCAACATTATATTAGGAGATAAGTATGAAAAGCATGGAAGATAAGGGCGCCAAGCGTCCTATGAAGAAGACCGCGAAGAAAAAGGTTTGCATTTTCTGCGTGGATAAGATCACCGAGATCGATTACAAAGACGTAGCGAAGCTCAGGAAGTTCATCACCGAGAGCGGCAAGATCGCTCCGAGACGTTCCACGGGCGTTTGCGCGAAGCACCAGAGGCTCCTCGCCGCCGCTATCAAACGCGCGAGAGTGATGGCGCTCCTGCCCGAGCCGGGTTCCGATAAGGAATAATTCGGATAGGAAAGGCGCAGTCGGGCAAACGCTACGGATCGCGCCTTTTTTTGTGACGTACCCGCGCATTGCGGTCGCCACACGCCCTAAAGAGGACCGAGGTCCTCGGGGCGCCACCTATTTTATAGGTGCTCTCGCCGTTAGAGGCGGGAAAGGAGATAGAAATGGAAGAGATAGTACTGACCCCGGAAGGGTATAAGAAGCTGCAGGAAGAGCTGGATTATTACATTCAAGTCAAGCGCCCCGAAGCCGCAGAGAGGGTGAAACAAGCCCGTGAGCTCGGCGACCTCAGCGAGAATGCGGAATACGATGCCGCGAAGAACGATCAGGGCATCATCGAGGGACACATCCGTGAGCTCGACGAGACCTTGAAGCGCGCGAAGGTCATCGACGGCGACGCCATCGACACCAAGTCGGTCAGCGTGGGTTGCTTCGTGAAGATCCACGACATCGAGTACGACGAGATCGAGGAATATAAGATCGTCGGCAGCGCAGAGGCGAATTACGCCGAGCACAAGATCTCGAATGAGTCCATCTTGGGCGCGTCGCTCCTCGGACACAAAGTGGGCGACGTCGTAGAGGTCAGGGCGCCGGCAGGCGTCAGCGAGTATAAGATACTCGGCATTCGCAAGTAATACAAGAGTAGTCACGCATTCGATCCGAATGCGTGCTTTCTCATCTTTATGTTCCGAGAGAGTCGGAACGGACGGCAAGCAGGAGACGGTATGGAAGAGAATATAAGACTGGAAAACGTGCAAGAGGCGAAGAAAGTTCGCCTCGCGAAATTGAAGACGCTCGTGGATGCGGGCGCCGATCCTTTCACCGAGGTGCGTTTCGATAGGACGCATTCCTCGACGGATATCAAGCTGAATGCGGACGAGCTCATGGAGAAAGAGGTCGTCATCGCGGGAAGACTGGTGTCTCAGCGCATCATGGGCAAGGCGAGTTTCGCACACATTTTGGACGGCGACGGCAAGATCCAGATCTACGTGCGCCGCGACGATATCGGCGAGGCGGAATACGCCGCGTTCAAACAGCTGGACATCGGAGATATCATCGGTGTGACGGGTTTCGTTTTCCGCACGCAGACGGGTGAGATCAGCGTCCACGCGAAGAGCTATAAGCTCCTCTCCAAGTCGCTCCTTCCTCTTCCCGAGAAGTTCCACGGTCTCCAAGATACCGACCTTCGTTACCGTCAGCGTTACGTGGACCTCATCGCGAATCCCGAGGTGAAAGGAGTCTTCGTCAAGCGCAGTCGGATCATTTCCACCATTCGTGAAGTCTTGGACGCCAAGGGATTCATCGAGGTGGAAACGCCGGTGCTGAATACTCTCGCGGGCGGTGCCAACGCGCGTCCTTTCATCACGCATCACAATACCCTCGATATCGATATGTATATGCGTATCGCCACCGAGCTCCATCTGAAAAGGTGTATCGTCGGCGGATTCGAGAAGGTGTATGAGATCGGCAGACAGTTCCGCAACGAAGGCATGGACACCAAGCATAATCCCGAGTTCACCACCATCGAGATCTATCAGGCGTACGTGGACTATCACGAGATGATGAATATCACCGAGGAGCTCTATACCGCCGCCGCGATGCG
>JAFTBD010000066.1 GCA_017455385.1 Clostridia bacterium | reverse complement strand
TACGCTAGCAAGGGTGAAGCCGACGCCCGCGAAAACGCCATTCAGGAATGACTGGAAGAGGTTATACGCCTTCTCGATATTGAGGAGCGCGACGCCGAGCACCGCACAGTTCGTAGTGATGAGCGGCAGATACACGCCGAGGGCGCTATACAGCGAGGGGCTGAATTTCTTGATGACGATCTCAACCGACTGCACGAGAGCGGCGATGATGAGAATGAAGGCGATGGTCTTCATATACTCGAGACCGAGTTTCACCAAAACGTACTCATTCACGATGTAGGTGAAGACGGAAGCGAGCGCCATAACGAAGATAACGGCGAAGCCCATTCCGAGAGCGGTATTCGTCTTCTTGGACACGCCGAGGAAGGGACAAATGCCGAGGAACTGGCTGAGAACGAAGTTATTGACGAAGATGGCGCCGACTATGATCGTGAAATAGATATTCATACTTCGCCCTCCTCTTCATGCGGCATCGCGTGGAGCTTGGCTGCCTTCCGCTCCTCCGACAGACGCATCAAATAATTCACGACCGCCATCAAGGTCCCGTAGACGAGGAACCCGCCTGCGGGCAATATGAATACGGTCATCGATATGCTTCCCAAAGAACCGATGGGCAATCCGAAGAAAGAGCCTGCACCGAGCACTTCACGCACGATACCGATCAAGGTCAAACTGAGCGTGAAACCGACGCCCATGCCGATACCGTCCAGGGCGCTGTCCAATACGGGATTGCACGACGCAAAAGCCTCCGCACGAGCGAGAATGATACAGTTTACCACTATAAGTGGTAAGAAGACGCCGAGCGCATCATATAGCGAGGGCAGGAACTTCTGCATCACCATCTGCACCACCGTCACGAATGTCGCAATGATGACGACGTAAGCGGGGATACGGACTCGATTCGGAATGACTTTCTTCAAGAGAGAGATCATCACGTTCGAACACAAGAGAACGAAGGTGACCGCCGCTCCCATCGCCAAGCCGTTGATCGCCTGCGTGGTGACGGCGAGGGTCGGACAGGTGCCGAGCACGAGCCTAAAGGTGGGATTGCTCTTCACGATACCGTTGGTAAGGGTATTCAACCTGTTGCTTTTCATCTCGCACCCCCTTTCAATACCGCATTTTGATACCAAACGACCGCGGCATTCACCGCATTGGTAACGGCGGTACTGCTCTTACTGGCGCCGCTGATCGCACGCACTTCCGTTTCATTCAATGGTGCGGTCTTCAATAAGGTAAATCCGCTGAACTCCGCTGTGATGGGGACGCCGCAATACTGCCTGAAATAGCTGTCTTCCAGCGCTTTGCTCCCGAGTCCGGGCGTCTCATTGGCGTCGTATTTCGCGATCTTCACGATCTTGCCCTTCGTGATATTCACCAAGAGCTCCAAGGATCCTTTATAGGCGCCCGTTCCCTTGACGTGAAGGATAAAGACGTCTTTTACCGATTCGTCGCTCGGGACCAATACGTCCAATACGTCTCCGTTCTCGTATTCGATCTTCGCCGAGAGACCTTCGCGGACGGGGTTATCTTTCAATTTGCCGTCATAGACGGCAGACGCTTTTTTCAGAAGAAGCTCATTCGGATCGACCGCGGCGAAATGATGGACGAAACCGAGCAGAGCACCTGCGACGCCGGCGATCAAGACCAGCACGAGCGCGGTCATCACGATCTCATACGCTAAACTGCCCTTTTTCATTTCGCACCTCCTTTGTCCGGCGGCAGATAGCCGAAAGGACGAGGTAAAATGAACTTATCGATGAAAGGCGTGACGATATTCATCAAGAGGATCGCGAAGGAAACGCCCTCGGGATAATTCCCGAAGAAGCGGATGAGCGAGGTGATGATACCGAGCCCGAAAGCATAGACGATGAGTCCTATCTTCGTATTGGGTGAGGTGGCGTAATCCGTCGCCATAAAGAAGGCGCCGAGCATCAGTCCGCCCCCGAAGAGCGAAGGAAGGATATACGTGCCGACGCTCCCTTTCGCCGCGCCGTAGATCAAGGCAAACAAGGTCACGGTGGCGAGATAAACAGTAGGAACGCGCCAATCTATTATTCTACGAATAATAAGATACACGCCGCCGATGAGGAGCGCGAGCGCAGAAGTCTCACCGAGCGAGCCTCCGATATTCCCGAGGAACATCGAGAGTACGTCGAGCTCTCCGACTTTTTCCGCGCCGAGACGCAGGGAGGCAAGCGGAGTCGCCGTAGTCATCGCCGCGACGTCACCGAGCCCCGCGGAGCCTTTGAACGTGCAGGCGAAATACTTGAAAGCCTCCCCTTTCGACCAAATGATGGGAGGCACGAAATTCGTCATAAAAGACGCCCATGCCAAGAGGAGGAATATCCTCGCGGTGATGGCGGGATTCGCGAAATTCTTCCCGATACCGCCGAAGAGCATCTTGACGAAGAAGATGGCGAAGGCGCTACCGATCACAGGCACGTAGAACGGAACGGAAACGGGCACGTTCATCGCGACGAGAAGACCCGTCACGATAGCGGAACAGTCTTTCACGGTCTGCTCTCGCTTCATAACTAAGTTATAAAGCGCCTCGGTACCGACCGCCGCTCCGACGGAGAGGACACAAAGGAACAAAGCGTAGAACCCGTAAAAAACCACCGAAGCGATCACGGCAGGTGCAAGCGCGATCAAGACCTCGAGCATAATATTCGCTACGGTGCGCTGATTCGCGATATGGGGAGAAGAGGAAACTATGTATTTCGACATATCTTACACCCCCTTTTCCTTAATTAGTTTCTTCGCACGGCGCATACTCTGCACGAGCGGACGCCCCGCGGGACAAACGAAAGCGCAACAGCCGCATTCCAAACAAGAGAGCGCGTGGAGTTTCTTCGCCTTCAAGGCGTCTTCGTCCTCCACCGCACGCTCGATAAACATCGGCATCAGACGCATCGGACAATGCGACGCGCAGGAAGCGCAATTGATACAAGCGGAGATGGGCTTGTCCCCATCCGAGACCTCGTCGTCACCGAGGAAGAGAAGCGAAGACGTCCCCTTGCCTGTGGACGGAAGGAGATCCGCCTGCGCAAATCCCATCATCGGACCGCCGCTGATGACTTTCACGGTGGTGTCTTTCACCCCGACGTATGCTGCGATATCCGCATACGTCACACCGTTTCTGACCCAGAAATTCCCGGGACGCTCACATTCGGCACCCGAAACGGTCATCGCCCTGCGGTAAGAGGGCTTATTGAGCTTCACAGCCTCATAGATGGAAAAAGCCGTGTGCACGTTATCCACCACACAACCGACGTCGGAGGGGAGCTTCCCTTCCGGAACGACTCTGCGGGTAATGGAATAAATGAGCTGTTTCTCGGCACCCTGCGGGTATTTGGTACGCAGGGAGATCACCTTGATATCCTCGGGTGCGACGGCGGAAAGCGCCGCGACAGCGTCGGGCTTATTGTCCTCCACGCCGATATATGCCACGGAGACGCCGAGAGCTGTCATCATATAACGAACGCCCGAGAATATCTCCTCGGGATGCTCCAAACACAGCCTGTAGTCGCAAGTGATATACGGCTCACACTCAGCAGCGTTGATGATGAGAACGTCAACGGGGGTGCGAGGCGATAATTTCACATGCGTCGGGAAGGTGGCGCCACCCATGCCCACGATACCAGCCTCGGCAACGCGCGACTTGATGGCGGCAGCATCCGTATCGGATATCTCGGGAAGAAATACTTCTTCATACCTGCCGTCATTCTCGATCACGATATGATCGCAATACGAACCGATGGCAGTGCGCTTCTTCCCGATGGCGGTGACTTTGCCGCTGACGGAAGAATACACGTTCGCCGAAACGAAGGAAGCCGCTTTCCCGATGAGGGTGCCGACTCTGACCTCGTCACCGACTGCGACGACCGAAGCGGCGGGAGCGCCGATGTGTTGTGAAAGAGGAATGGAAACAGATGAAGGGGTGGGAAACTCCTCAAGTGAATGATCTTTCGAAATATCTTTATAGCCGGCGGGATGTACCCCGTGCTTGAATGTGAATCTCAATAGTAAGCCTCCGATCGCTAGATACCGAAATAATTATATCACGTGGGCGCGCGTGATGTAAAGACATAAAAATAATAAATTATATGTAAAATCCACATAAAAATTATAAAAATACAGTAAAATTCGGAAATAATAGACATATTTCTACTTGTGTAATATTTCACTTATTTTATATTTTTCCTCAAAGACGGATTTTTCTTTGTTTTGTGCGGATGTTACGAAAGAAACAATGAGAGAGACCGTGCCGACGAGGATCAAGAACCAACCGAAGATCTTTCGCAGGAGAACGCCATCCATCTTGGGGGCGAAGAAGGAAGCGACTGCCGCCGAAAAGAATGCGGTCGGAACGAACGCACATACGTCCTCCCAAGATACGTACCCGTTTCTCGAATGGAGCGCAAGCGCAACAACCGACATCGGAAGGAATGAGATAAGATTCAGCCACGCCGCCACCTTCCCCTCCACGTGAAGAAGCAACGTTAGGATCGGGATCAGGAGAGTGCCGCCTCCGAGCCCCATACCACCGAGGACCCCACCGACAAGCCCTGCGAGAAATAACCAAGAAAAACCTTCCGTCATAATACCGACCTTATTCCAGCATAGATCATTATGGCATAAAACACTATCGTCAACATCTTCCTCGAGACTTTCTTCAAAAGCACCGCACCGATAAGACCGCCGAGCACCACGCCCACACTCACCTTCCATGCCACCGAGAAGTCGGACACCCCTTTCACGGTATATACGAGAACCGAGAGAAAAGAGAGTGGGGTCATGACCGCGATCGCCGTCGCGTGCGCTTCTTTTTCCTCAAGCATCCCGAAGCGAGACAGACACGGAACGACGAGCATACCTCCGCCTCCGCCGATCAGTCCGTTTGCGGCGCCTGCGAGTATCCCCGAAATGAAATAAGCCGTTTTCCTCCCTTTTTTCGTCATCACGGGGATAGTATGCGACACGACGAAAGAATTACGCATTCGCTCCGGCCTTCTCCGCTTTCGGTTCTTATGGGCTCTTATTTTATAATGAAATAATTTTATTTAATAATAAAAAAGAGGAAATAATCGTTGCTTATTTTTACGTTATATATTAAAATAGTACAGTACAAAATTTTAATCGGAGATGATTAAATGAAAAAGACTACTTTAAGAACATTATTTACCCTACTTGCATTGTTGCTCGTTTTCGTTATGGTCTTCACCGTTGCGGCTTGTACCGCGACCGAAGATCCGACGGAAGATGAGACCGAGACGACCACCGATACCGAAAAGACGGAGTCGACTAACCTCATCACCAACGGCGACTTCTCCG
>JAFTBD010000065.1 GCA_017455385.1 Clostridia bacterium | reverse complement strand
TCTAACGGAGGTATAGAAAATGAAAAAGAGAATTATTGTCGCTTTCCTGTGCGTGGTCGCCGTGATTTGTCTCGGCGCCGTCCTGTGTGGCTTTGCGCCTGCAAACGTCGCGTATGCTGAGGGAGAGGAAACACCTCTCGTCATCGGCAGCGCGTACACTTTCTCGGACGACTATGCGGAATACTCGGTCGTGTTTATCAACGAGACCGATTATACCCTGCAAGCCGTAAAGGGAGGCGAGACGGTCGAATACAAAGGGACCTATACATATATCGGCGGTAAAATTGTATTGAAAGCGCTCGGCGAGGAGCTCGGCACGTTCTACATTCAGGGCAGTAACCTCGTGCAGATCGTCGAATCCGAGGAGGAAAATTACACTTTTCTCGGCAGGGTTGAGGACTGGATCAAACGGAATTACGTCTCGCTCGCAACCACGATCGGCGACGCCGTTGTCCTCATCGTCATTGTCGTCATCAATAAGGCGCGGAAAAAGGGCTTGCTCAATATCACGAAAAAGGTCGATTTCTCCGCGAATACTCAGTCCGATATAGTGGACGTCAACAACGAGCTCATCAAAGCCTACAATGACACCGAGGCTGAGCTCAAAAAGCATACGGCAAACGAGGACGCCATACTCGAAAATCTCGGCGCCGTCGTGACGCAAAACAACGGGATTCTGGATATACTCACCTGCGTCTATGCGAACAGCAAAAACCTGCCGCAGGGGATCAAGGACCTCGTCAACCTGAAATACGCCAACGTGCAAAAGGCACTCGCCGACGCGCCTGCTCTGAAAGAGCTCGGAGCGAGCTTGCTTGCGGCGGTCGTCGGTGGCGGTACGAATGAGGAAGTACAACCGAAAGGAGACGGCGAGGAGGAATAAGCAATGAAAAACGCGACAAAGGGAAAGATCGTCAAAGCAGCCGCTGTCGGCATTGACGTGCTCGGACCGCTCGGCGCGACCTGTTCTCAGTTTCCTATCTGGGTAGAGAAAAGCTCCGCCGCCACGGTCTCGGGACTGTTCCTCGTGTTTGCGATTCTGTCCTGTATTCCGCTTTTCAAGCAGATCAAGGAATGGCTAAAAACGCCGTCGGTGCCTGTTATGTTCACCGTTGCAGCTGTGGTATTCATTGCCCTCCGCAACATTATAGATCAAATGGTCCTCATCTGTGTCGTCGGCGCGATCGCAAACGCCGTCGGCGCCGTGGTTTATAAGGCAGGCGCAGCCGTCGAGGTAAAGCCCGATAAGGCGGCGGAATCGGCGGCGGCAAAAGAGCCAAAGGAAAACGCAGAAAGCGAGGTATAATGTATGCAACAAATAAACAAAGATTATGATAGACCTAACCGCGACGTCGGCAAGGTCATCGAAAAAGCAGACGCAACAAAAAGGAGACTCACGAGGACGATACTCAACAATACGGGCATTTTCGTCGGATTCTTCCTCATCTTCGTTGTCATCGTCGTCTTTACGACAGAGATCAAGATCACCTCTTTCGAGTTTTGGGCGCAGCTCGGGCTCACGTTCTTCGTCCTGTTCTTCTGTTCGTACTCAATGTACGTCAACTGTGCGGACAGCGGTATCAAGGCAGGCAGGAGCAGCGAAGTATATACCACCTGCAAAAAGGAGTATGACGACCTCAAAAAGAGCGTGGTCGATAAAAAGTATCAGGCGAGGATCACTGAGTTTTGCCGTTATTATATTGATAGGGAGCTCCGAGAGACAAGGACAAATATTCTCACCGAGGTCGGCATTGACTACGACAAGTACGTCTCAGATTATTGCGGCAGAGATAAAAAGCTCTTAGAGCAGGACGAGACGCTCTCCAAGACGATGATCGCCGCGATCCTGAAAGCGAATAAGGCAAAGCCCGTCACTCTGACGCCCGAAATGATATTCAAGCGCGGCAGAGGAATCGGCGGCAGGCACCCTCTGGGGGCGAAACCTGAGACAAAGCGCACGGTTTACTACGTGACAAAGTTTGTCAGGACGCTCATTACCTCCGTACTCACGGGCGTCATCGTTCTGGACGTCATCAAGACGCCGACGTGGGCGACGTTCGCAGCGTGCTTGCTGAAACTTATGCCCGTTATACTCAACGGCGTTATGGGCTACCGTATGGGCTATATCAATATAGCGGTCGATACCGTTGATTATATCAACGATCAGAAAGACCTGCTCAGGCAGCTCATCGAATACGCCGAGACTACGCCTCCGCAGGAAACGGAAGCCGCCGTCACCGAGCAGACCGCTCCCGTGGCACAAGCCGCCGCAGATCAGGCGGCAGCTCACTAATAAAGCAAAAGGACGCCGAGAGATCAGCGTCCTTTTTTGCGGTAACTGCACCAAACTCCGAAATAGTCCTTGCGGACAAATACAGAGTTCGGATTATTACCAAATGGCGGAGAGTTAGGGATTCGAACCCCAGATAGCTCGCGCTATAACGGTTTTCAAGACCGCCGCATTCAACCACTCTGCCAACTCTCCGTATGGGAATGATAGAAAGTGATACTATTGTATGCCTTTTTCGGGGGTTTGTCAATGGGAAGTTTCGTCGTAAAGGTGCGCCGCGGCTGAAAGGTGCGCGGTGGGCGGCGGCGAGAAGTCAAGGGCGGTCGCGAAAGAAAATATCGCAGGATGCTTGTATTCTCACGCGGGGACATAGTATAATTTTTCGTAGGAGAAATGCTTATGAAAATTACCAAGACGACGCCTGCTTTCAAAGACTACATTTGGGGCGGGACGAAACTGAAGACCGTATTTCACAAAGAAAGCCCTCTCGCCATCGTGGCGGAGAGTTGGGAGCTCGCCGCGCACAAGGACGGCACGAGCGGATTCGCGGGGGAGACATTCGACCTCGCGTACCTATTCGAGCACGACCGCGCCCTCATCGGCACGGACGCCGCGCGTTTCGAGCGCTTCCCGATGATCATCAAGCTCATCGACGCCAAAGATAATCTCTCCGTGCAAGTGCATCCCAGCGACGCATATGCTCTCGCGAAGGAGAATTCCTACGGCAAGACCGAGATGTGGTACGTCGCGGAGGCGGAGGAAGGCGCGGGGCTTTACGTCGGATTCAACCGCGATCTGACGGAGGACGAATTCCGCACCTTGATCGCGGAGAACCGCCTGCAGGAAGCCTTGAATTTCATTCCCGTGAAGCCCGGTGAATGGTACTTCATCGAGGCGGGCACGGTGCACGCCATCGGCAAGGGCGTGGTGATCGCGGAGATACAGCAGAACAGTAATCTGACTTATCGCCTGTACGATTACGGACGCGTGGGTGCGGACGGCAAGCCGCGCGAACTGCACGTGGAGAAGGGCGTCAAGGTGTCCAAACTGACGAAATACGTCCCCGACAAACGCACGTCCTGTGAGTATTTTTCTTGCGAGAGCGGCGCGGTAGCGGGGGAGAAGACCCTCGTCGCGGACGAAAAGAGCTTCGTGGCGGTCATCCTTCTGGACGGCGCGCTCGAGGTGGAAGGGAAGACCTACGCGAAGGGCGACACCATCTTCGTGCCCGCGGGGTACGGCGCATTCACCCTTAGGGGTGAGGCGAAGGTGATCTTCGTCAAGATCTGATATGTCGGCGCGAAAGGAAGGTGCTTTCAAACTCTTCAATTTGAGGTACGTTCCGCTCTTCGCCGTCTATTTCCTGATCGGGATATTTTGCATTTCATTGTCATACTTGGTGGCGGCGATCGTGATCGCCGTCGCTCTTTTTTCTCTCCTCGCGCTCACGTTGACGAAGTCGCTCGGTCGGGGCGTGGCGGTCATTCTCGCCGTGGTGATGACCCTCGGCTACGCCCTCGCATCCGTCACGTTGTATTATCGAAATAACGTAGGATTATCGGGCGATCTCACGCTTTCTTGTAGGGCGGTCGAAGTGACGGAGACGGGAGACACCTACACCGTCATCGCGGACCGAGTGACCTATGAAGGGAAGCGTTACGCGGGAGGGATCGAACTGACGACCGACGTCCCCGTATCCTCCGGTGACAGGATCACGGCATTCGGGACGGTGGGGATAGACGAACTCTCTTTGGAGAATATGTACACCGCCCTCAAATACCGCACGGGCACCAAGTACGTGATGACAGCCGATCGGTGCGAGACTTCGCCCGGAAAGGCGCCTCTTGCCACGCGCATTCGCAATAAACTGCGCGATACGTTGCTCCTTTACCAGGGCGAACGTGCGGGCGGATTCACTTACGCGATGCTTTTCGGCGATACCGCATATATGGATGCGACTGATAAAGCCACCCTTCGGAGCGTGGGCGTCGCGCATATCTTCGCGGTCAGCGGGTTGCATGTCGGCGTGCTCTCGGCGGCGATCCTTTTCCTGCTCCGCAAGCTCAAAGCGAAGCGGTGGGTGATGATCCTCGTGATGCTCCCCGTGCTGGGGTTCTATGCCTATCTCGCGGAATTCACGCCCTCCATCCTCCGCGCGTCTGTCATGATACTCCTCTATTTGGTCTCTTCGATGATCGGGATGCGTTATGACGACGTCTCCTCGTTGAGCTTCGCCGCGATCGCCATTCTGCTCGTCAAGCCGCTCTATCTATTCGATATGAGCTTCGTGATGAGTTTCCTGTCTCTTTTCGGCATAGAGTCCCTTGCATTTCCCTTGGAGAAGTTCTTCCGCAAGCGGAAAATGCCGCCCGTCATAGCCTCGGCGCTCGCGCTATCCGTCGCCACGAGTGTGGCGGTATTGCCCGTCGTCGCGATGCTCTTCGGACAGGTGTCTTTGGTGGGCGTACTTCTCAACGTTTTGGTGGTGCCGCTTGCCTCGCTCGCCTATATCCTCACTGTCATCTTCCTGCCGCTGACGCTCATCTATTCCGGCTTCGGCGCCGCGCTCTCGGAACTCCGTTATCTCCCGCTCGGCATCGCGGAGATGGGCGTGTGGGCGAATGGGATCAACGTGACGGGCGCGCACACTTTCTACGCGTGGGAGATCATATTGTATTATATGACGCTCGGCTTCGTCGGGAAGCACAGCCTCGCGCGGAAGAAGGTGAAAATGGTGGCGGGGATCATTGTCGCGGCGATCTTTATTATCCTGTTATTTGCGGTTTGACTGTACATTTTCCGAAATTTGCGCTACAATGTTCAATATGGCTATCGAGAAGGATGAAAAGACAACGGTAAACGACGTTTTCGCCCCCGAGAAAAAGGCGGGTATTTTCGGCGTTTGCTCCAATGCGATCCTCTTCGCCGCGAAGTTCACGGTAGGGCTTTTCTTGCGCAGTATCACCGTCGTGGCGGATGCGCTCAATAATCTTTCCGACGGTGCGAGCAGCGTGGTGACGGTGGTGGGGTATAAGATATCCTCTCGTCCCGCGGATAAGAAACATCCTTTCGGGCACGCCCGTTTCGAATACGTGGCGGCGCTCGTCATCGCGGTCGTTATGTTTATGATCGGCGCCCTTTTCCTGAAAGAGTCCGTGACGGCGATCTTCTCGCCCCGCGCCCTCTCAGCCGTGGGCGTATATGCCTATATCGTGCTCGGGTGTTCCATCGCGGTGAAAGGCGGTCAGGCGGCTGTCTACGCTCGCACCTATAAGAAGACACGATCTCTCCCGATGAAAGCGGCGGCGATCGACAGCGTTTGGGACGTGGCGACCACGTTTGCCGCCCTCCTTTCCACCCTCATATTCGACCTGACGGGATGGAACGGTGACGGCTGGTTCGGCACGTTGATCTCGGTCTTCATCCTCGTTTCGGCGGTCCGCGTCTTGCGCGAGAGCGTCAGTCCGCTCCTCGGCGACGCGCCTCTTGAGAGCGTGGTGCGCGACCTGAAAGAACGGATCCTCTCTTATTCGGGTGTCCTCGGCGTGCACGATATCGTGGTGCATAGCTACGGCGTCGGGCACGTCTATGCCATTGCCCACGTGGAAGTGCGGGCGGACGAGACCTTGACGGCGGCGCATGAGCTCATAGACAGGATCGAGCGGGAGATCTCGGCGGAGACGGGCATTTCCCTCGTCGCGCACGTGGATCCCATCGAGGACGACTTCGCCGCGGCGGCGCACCTTCGTGATGAAGTGTACGACTTCCTTTCGACGCGCTATACCGTTCTTGCCTTGCACGATTTCCGCGTGGTGAAGAAAGGGGATGTCTTGCAGGTGTATTTCGATGCGGAAGTCCCTTGGGAGACAGACCTCACTGCGGAGGAGCTCGTCGCTTCTTTGAAAGAAGGTTTCCGCGCGGAATACGAATATATCGTGACGGTGGATAAGAAATAGGTCGCACGTTTCCATGCGACCTTTGTTGTTTTTATTTTCCTTTTCTGATCATTGACGGATGGAGTCGAGGGGGATCTGCACGAGGTCCCACGAGCTGTCTTTTCGTATGGTGATGAGCTCCGCGCCGCGTTGCTCGTTCCTGTTCTCGATGCCCGGCATCGCCAGATAGTCTATGCTCATGCCGTAATTCAGCCGTATGCCCTTATATCCGAGCGAGATATTATTGTAATGATCGTGACCGCAGAACATCCCCGTCGTCGAGCCGAGCTCCAGCGCGGTGTCGAAAAACTTGCTCGGATAATCCGAACAGCAAATGGCGTCGAACATCGATTCTCCGATCTCTCCGAAATAATAGGTCACTTCGTCGCTACCCTCTTGATACAGCTTATACGCGTCGCGGTATTGTTGGAGAGGGATGTGGAAGAAGGCGAGGGAATTCACCGTATGCCCGACTTCTTCATTCAGCGCCTTCACCTTGTCGGCGTACCAGTCCACCTGGTCGTCGTGTATGTAGTCGTAGACGTTGATCCCTTCGCCCGTGTAGGCGTTGGAGTCGATGAGGAAGAAAGCCATAATGAGATCGCCGTCGTTATTGCGCAATTTGATGAGCTGATTGTTCCTGCCCGATATATTCGGCTGAACGTAGGGATATAAAAGGTTCTGCGAGGACTTGAAAGAGAGGGTCTTGAACACCTCGTTCATCTCGGTCTTATTCATCGAGGCGAGGCTCTCGGTGTCGTGGTTACCATAGGTAAATGCCCAAGGGATGTCGAGATTCCGCATGAAGGCGGCGAACTGATAGACGGGGGAACTGTTATTGAATGACATCGACATGATGCCGAGCGGGAAAGACAGGTCGCCCGTGACGATGACGAGGTCGGGGTGGGTGTATTCGATGAGGTCATAACAGGCGGTGAGCGCCTTGGTGTCTTTTCGTGCGGAAAAGAGACTGCCGCCGAGATGGATGTCGGTCAAGTGGAGGACTTTGAATTCGTCTTTCTCCGCCGTGATGGTATAGACCCCGCTCGCCTCGTCGTATTCGATGACGTTGGCGTTGTGGGTCACCACGGGGAGAGAATTGATATAAGGCTGGGTGTAGAAGGTCTCGCGGTTCATTAGTGTGAAGCCGCTGACCACCGTCGTCACCACCAGCACGACCGCGATACGAGTCTTATTGAAGGTGAAATTCTTCTGCGTGATGCGAGCGCGCAGGGTGTAATTATAGGTGAGGAGCATCGCGGCGAAGACGATCCCCGAGATCGCGTAGGCATTGAAGGGATAGGTGATCTTGTCGCGCAAGAGGCCGGTGATGAGCAGTACGATCAGCCAATACAGGGCGGAAAAACCCGCAATGACGATGGCGTGCAGTCTGTATTCTCTCTGTTTCGGGATGTCGATCCGATTCTGATACAGCCCCACCATCATAAAATTCTTGATGAGGAGGAAGACGGGCACTTGCACCCAGATCACGTTGGAGAAGATATTCTCCGCGAGCTCCGCTCCCTTGGAATTGCCGTTGAAAAAGAAGGTCAGTTCCGAGCCGATGAAGATCGCCGATACGGCGAAGACCAGTGCGATGGAATTCAGGAGACGCTTGGTGTATTTATCCGCTCGGTCGCGCATCCAATAATAGGTCTCGGTGTCGTAGCGTAAACGTTTGTGCTTTCTCTCGAACTTGACGAAATGATAGAGCACGAATACGGCGAGTCCCGCGAGGAAGATGGTCATGCCGAGGGACAGGAACGCCTGTGCGTTCAAAGTGACACTGTAATACCCCAGCCACAGGAGCGTCATGAAAAGGGCGGCGCAGATAAAGGAGAACGTATATGCCAGCCAGCGTTGGCGGCGGAGACCGTTCCGCACGCTCTTCGCGTCGATGGCATTCCCGCCGTTCCGCCATTTGTCGATCTCTTCTGCGGTGAATCCGGCGGCGGTCCCCATCTGCTCGAGGGAGCCGTACTTCGCGAGGAGCAGGTCGGGATCGGCGCTCTCTGGCGCGGCAGTCAGGGCGGTGGAGATGCGACGTCTCGCCTCGGCGCTCTCGGGACTGTAAGGGATCTCGTCAAAATACAGGTCGATGAGTTTCTCGACCCTTTTATGCTTCGCTATCTTCTTTCCGTGAAAAGCATAAAGACTCACAGGAGGTTCTCCGGATTGAGTCCTTCGAGCTCGGGCAGGACGAAGCGACCGTCTTTACGGATCAAGACATCGTCGAACCATATCTCGCCACCGCCGAATTCCGGCGTCTGACAGAGCACGAGGTCCCAGTGTACGGCGGAAATATTGCCGTTGTAAGCGTCGTCGTAGCAACATCCGGGGGTGAAGTGGATGGAGCCGGAAATCTTCTCGTCGAAGAGGATGTCGCCGATGGCTTTCGTGATGCAGGGGTTCAGCCCGAAGGAGAATTCGCCCACGTAGCGCGCGCCGTCGTCGGTATCGAATATCTTATTCGCTTCCTCGGTGTGGTTCGCCGTGGCTTCGATGATCTTGCCGTCTTTGAAGACGAGGCGAACGTCCTCGAACTTGATGCCGTCCTCGATGGAGGGCACGTTGTAATGGATGACGCCGTTGATGCTGTCCTTGACGGGAGCGGTGTATACTTCGCCGTCGGGGATGTTGCGGTCGCCTTTGCACTTTACCGCGCCGATGCCCTTGATGGAGAAGGTGAGATCGGTGTCTTTCGCGATAATACGGACTTTGTCCGTTTTGTTCATCAGATCGACGAGCGGGGTCATCGCCTCGCCCATCTTCTTGTAATCCAAGCAGCACACGGAGAAATAGTAATCCTCGTATGCTTCCGTGCTCATGCCCGCGAGCTCGCTCATCCCCTCGGTGGGGTAGCGCAATATCACCCATTTGGTCTTCTTGACGCGCAGCTCGTGATGGACGGGATGGGCGTAATATTTGGAATAAGCCTGCATGATCTTCCCGTCTGCGTCGGACAGCTCGTAGCTGTTCTCCCCGCCGCGAATACCGATGTAGGCTTGCATATCTTTCATCCTCATCTCATCGTATTTCGCCATACGCTTGAAGAGCTCTTCGCTGCCGTGTTTCAGGATCTCGCGCTTGATCTTATTGTCGCCGAGCGACACGAAAGGATATCCGCCCGCGGCGTAGACCTCGTCCACGAGCAGATTGACGAATTGATAGGGCACGCCGGACGCCTCGATGAGGACGTTCTCTCCGGGTTGCACTTCGCAGGAATAATTGACGAGGTTTTTAGCAAGCAATACTTGTCTGGGATCGGTGATCATTATGTTTTCCCTCCGATGGATTTTTACGCCCGAAGGCGCTTCTTAATGTAAATACATTATATCCCGAAAGGCGCGAAAAATGCAAATGCTTTCCCCGATTCCGCGGAAAAGCGAAAAACGGGGGATTCGAGCGCGGATTTTTGGGGAGAAATGATAATAATCGTTTGCCAAGTGCATTTTGTGCGTGATATAATACACGAAGTGAAATTTTTTGGAGGTCAGTTATGCCTTTAGTTACATCTACCGAAATGTTCAAAAAAGCATACGACGGCGGCTATGCGGTCGGTGCGTTCAACGTCAATAATATGGAGATCGTTCAGGGTAT
Organism: Clostridia bacterium; assembly: GCA_017455385.1. Taxonomy (GTDB): domain Bacteria; phylum Bacillota; class Clostridia; order Christensenellales; family CAG-1252; genus CAG-1252. Next base: position 1,828 of record JAFTBD010000065.1, on the reverse strand, counting down.
CACCGAGGCGTGCAAAGAGGAGAAGGCTCCCGTTATTTTGCAGGTCAGCAAAGGTGCGCGTGCATACGCGAATCATACCTATCTCGTCAAGCTCGTCGAGGCGGCGGTCATCGAGTGCCCCGAGATCCCCGTGGTGCTCCACCTCGATCACGGTCCCGACTTCGAGACCTGCAAGGCTTGTATCGACGGCGGCTTCACTTCCGTTATGATCGACGGCTCCGCGCACTCCTTCGAGGAAAATATCGCGGTCACCAAGAAGGTCGTGGAATACGCTCATGCGCACGGCGTCGTGGTGGAAGGTGAGCTCGGTACCCTCGCCGGCATCGAGGACGAAGTCAGCCACGCGGTCGGCTCCTACACCCGCCCCGAAGAGGTGGAAGAGTTCGTGGAGAAGACGGGCGTCGACAGCCTCGCCATCGCCATCGGCACGTCCCACGGCGCGTATAAGTTCAAGCCCGAGCAGTGCACCGTGAATGAGAAGGGCATTCTCGTTCCCCCCGCACTTCGTTTCGACATTCTGAAGGAAGTCTCCAGAAGGCTCCCCGGATTCCCCATCGTGCTCCACGGTTCCAGCTCGGTGCCCCAAGAGTACGTCGCGATGGTCAATGCGCACGGCGGCAAGATGCCGAATGCGATCGGCGTTCCCGAAGAGCAGCTCCGCGAAGCGGCGAAGCTCTCGGTCTGCAAGATCAATATCGACTCCGACCTGCGTCTCGCGATGACGGGCACCATCCGTCAGTTCTTCGATGAGCATCCCGACAAGTTCGACCCGCGTGAGTATCTGAAGCCCGCTCGTGCGAATATCAAAGAGCTCGTCCGCCACAAGCTGAGAGACGTGCTCGGTTGCGCCGGCAAGGCATGATCAATAAGGAAATAATTTAATCAACAAACTTAAATGGAGGTAGTTTTATGGTTAAAATAGGTATTAACGGTTTCGGTAGGATCGGTCGTTTGGTTTTCCGTGCGGCCTGCAGCAGAAAGGATGTCCAAGTCGTGGGTATCAATGATCCGTTCATTGATCTCGACTACATGGTCTATATGCTTCGTTACGACAGCATCCACGGCAAGTTCGAGGGCGAGATCTCGACCGATAAAGAGAACAACATGCTCATCGTCAACGGCAAGAAGATCAAGGTCTTCGCCGAGATGAATGCAGCGGATATCAATTGGAGAAGCTGTGGCGCGAAGTACATCGCGGAAGCCACCGGCATCAACACCCCCACCGAGAAGGCGTCCGCGCACTTCAAAGGCGGCGCGAAGAAGGTCATCATCACCGCTCCGTCCAGCGACGCTCCGATTTTCGTCTGCGGCGTGAACCTCGACAAGTACAACAAGGACATGAAGGTCGTTTCCAATGCTTCCTGCACCACGAACTGCCTCGCGCCCATCGCGAAAGTCATCAATGATAACTTCGGTCTCGTGGAAGGTCTTATGACCACCGTCCACTCCACCACCGCGACCCAGAAGACCGTCGACGGTCCTTCCAGAAAGGACTGGAGAGGCGGCAGAGCGGCTGCGGGCAATATCATCCCGTCCTCTACCGGCGCTGCGAAGGCTGTCGGCAAGGTCATCCCCGAGCTCAATGGTAAGCTCACCGGTATGAGCTTCCGCGTGCCCACCCTCGACGTTTCCGTCGTGGACCTCACCTGCCGCTTGGAGAAGCCCGCTACCTATGAAGAGATCAAGGCTGCGATGAAGGCTGCTTCCGAGGGCGCTTTGAAGGGCATTCTCGGCTACACCGAGGACTCTGTCGTTTCCACCGACTTCATCCATGACAGCAGGACGTCCATCTTCGACGCTGCTGCGGGTATCTCCCTGAACAGCAACT
>JAFTBD010000064.1 GCA_017455385.1 Clostridia bacterium | reverse complement strand
GTCGCTTTTCTGTACTCCCGACGGGTATCTATGTATTCCGCATTTCAATACTTCTTAACAATCGTTATGACAGAGGTGTAAAGATCCACCGATACATCGTAAATACCGGAATTTTTCACGACGATCAGGTTATTATCCGCATTCATCGCGGCGTACGGTGATTCGGAAAGATAATGCCCATTGAGGAAGCTCGCTTTCTCGTAATTCTTCGCTCCCGCGGGCACCGCAACTACGACGAAGGCGCCCCCTGCTTTCATATACACGTCACGGATTACAGCATGATCCTCTTCTTGCATTAGTTCGAAAGGTTTTTTCGCAACGCCGTTCCATTGCATATTCTTGCTGAAGTTGCCCTCCAGATAATAGTCTCCGAAATTGACCGTTTCTTTCGGCTCGACGGTCACCGTCAATTCGTTCTTCGCCTCATCGAATACGAATTGATATATGCCGCTCTCCTTGCAGATGAGAGAAACGTCGTCCGGCTCGATAGGCGGAACGAACCACTCTTTACTCTCCTCGCTCAGGAGGTCATAGCCGAAATTATCGTTGCGATGCGTCGTCCCGTCGTGCTCGGTGATCACGTCGAACAAAGAGATAACATCATCGTTCCGCAGGAATATCTTCTTCTTATAAACGCCTCTCTTCTTTTTGAATAAGGTCTTTTCTGTCAAGATATCTCTGCCTTCCGTCTTGATCTCGCCCTTTAGATAAATATTCCGCTCGGGAATTTCCGCTATCTTTTCGCGATACTTTTGCACCAAGAGATCCTCTTCTTCACCCTCCGCATCCACGGGGATAGGCTCCGCGCCCGTGATCTTCTTGATCAATTCAACGACGCGTTCGCTGGCGTGCCCGTCTTCCACACAGCCTTTATCCTCGAGGAACGCTTCCAAGCGCTCGGCATAGACGTTTTGGTCGAAAGACATGATCTCTTTCTCCAATTCGGTATTATTGCGAGCGATAGGGAACGGCGTAGTCTCCAAAGGATAACAAAAGCCTCTTTCGTTATTATACAGATCAATATCCGTCGCGAAGATAAAGCCAGGGCGACGTAATAACATAAAGTCATAGATCCAGCTGGAGTAGTCGGTAATGGCGACGTCGGTGATGGCGATAAGCTCCTGCATATCGATATGCTCCGTCACGTTGATCATCTTTGCCTTGTACTTCTTCATCGGATCGGACTGTTTCTTGTATATCTTCAAGAGTGACGGATGATAGCGCAAAAGAACGCACCACTCTCCCCCGAAACGAGACTGCAAAGATGCGACCAAACGATCAAAGTCGACGTTATAGCACTTGAAGTCGTGACTATCACGGAAAGTCGGCGCATACATCACGAACTTCACGTCGTCATTCAAGTTCTTTTTATTGCAGAACTCTTTACGGAATGCCTCACGCTTCTCTTTATTCGAATCGAAGAAGAGGTCATTCCTCGGATGTCCGTATTCCAGCATAGGCGTCTTTGCCCAATACGTATTACGAAGCGACGAGGAAACAAACGAACTGTTGGTGATACAGTACGTAGACATCTTGCCCGTCTCGATGCTCGCCCATCTGCGACGCCAACTGCCCTTCATATCGTTCTTTCCGAACTTCTTGATGCCGAGAGAACCGTGCCACGTCTGAATGAGCGTCTGTTTCTTTTTCAAGAAAAGGGACTGATCGAGGAAGATATAGGAATTGGCAACAACGACGTTGGAAGAATATATCTCTTTGTAAAAAGCAAAGGTCCCTGCTTTCACCTTGCGTACGGTCGCGGGCATCCCGCCTTTTATCTTATCGTTGATACGCCAGACGATATCAATGTCCAAATTTTGCCTCAATAATTCTTCACAAATATATTTGGGGTTGCAACCATAACGAAATTCCTGTGTGAAAAAGAAAACCTTATTCTTCTGTATCTTCGTATGATGTTTCACGAGGGTTCGTGCGATAAGTCCGAAGATACGGTCGATCTGTTTCCAACCTTTTAACCAAAGCGTTTTGATACCGACGAAAAACGCCTTGAATCCTTTCGGGATCGACTTGAAGAAACGAACGATCGCTTTCCCAATCGAATTAAAACCTTTTCCAACGACAAAGTATTCAAATAGCTTTCTGATCTTTCCCATTTCTATACGTCCTCTGTTATTTCAAGGAATCAAATGTCCATTTGAACATCGTCTCGACGTCCACTTGCGGCTTCCAACCAAGTGCCAACAATCTGGAGCTATCCAGAACTCCGAGCTTGAAAGGAAGATATGCCAGTTTAGACTGTTGATCACCCGCGAATATGACCGTGGACTTCTTCCCTTCGGAAAGCGAAGCTATGAGCGCCGCCAAATCACGGATGCTGATCAAATTATCCACATTGGCGACATTGTAATAATCATCCGTTCCCTTCGCGAGCACCAAGAACATAGCGCCTACGGCGTCGGCGGTATATGTGTAGGTACGCATAGAGCTGCCATCCGACTGTAAGATGATATCCTCACCTTTCAATGCTTTGCGCAGGAACTCTGCGAACGCCCTGCCGTCATTGATGGAAATACCCGGTCCCAAGGTATGCGACATACGCACGCCAACATAATCCACCTGTTTCTCGTACTTATAACAAGCAAGCATCGTTTCACACAGTCTCTTCGCTTCGGGATAGCAGGCGCGATAATTTGTATGCTCGAGGGGACCCATATCCGTTTCCTTGATGGATTCCTCGCTCTTCCACGTACCGTATATCTCCACGGTGGAAACGTACAAGACCCTCTTGGTCTCCTTTAGGGCGGCGAGGTCCAATACGTTCTTCGTCCCCTGTACGTGTCCCCACAGGGTATCGATGGGACGATAGGTAAAATCGCTCGGGCTTGCGAGCCCCGCGGTATGGAAAATATAATCCACAGGCAAGTCGGTGCGGATAGGCTCCGTCACATCTTGGAGAAGTATATGCACATTCTGGAGCTCCAAGGCATCGCCGTAATGATCTTTCAATTTCTCTTTGGAACGAGCCAAAAGAAGGACGTGCGCATTTAATCCGAATCTTTTGTCTGCGGCGAGCAGCGCCTGCGCGATATAGATGCCGAGCCTTCCGCTCGCACCTGTGACCAATACGTATTTCTCTTTGAAAAGGCTCCAGTCCGCTAAGGACGAAAGCACGATGTCAATATCTCTCTTTGCGATCATATCAAATACCAAGTATCTTCTTGCTCTCTTCCAGTTCGACGAAAGCCTTGAAAACACAGTAATCTTCCGGTGTGGTGATCTTCAGGTTATTGCCTTTTTCAACGTATAGATACACTTCTTTCCCAAGCGTTGCATACGCCAAGGAAACGTCGAGGATGGGAACTGTGTTCTCCTGCGCGTTGAGCTCATCTATTCTTTTCAGGACCTCAAGCAATTCCCCCGCGCGGAAACTCTGCGGCGCCGTCAAGGTGTACGTATGATCTCTGTTGGTGAATTCGTCAATGGTGGCAGAACCCGTCTGAGTAACGACAACCGTCTCGATATTCGCCCTCACAGTCATGGCGTTGCCCTTCTCTTTCACAAGGGCGATATTACCGTCGATGGTCTCTTCCTTCACAAGCGGGCGAACCCCGTCGTGAATAATGAGCACGTCATCGGGTTTGAGAACCTCTTTGATCGCATCCATGCCATTCAAAATGCTTCCCGTGCGATCCTTCCCGCCTTGGATGACATTCGTGGCTTTGGTAATGCCGTATTTGTCGATCAACGACTTCATATGATCGATCCATGCCCCGTTACAGGGAATGATGATTTTGTCGATATTCGGGTTCTTCTGAAAGACTTCAAGCGTATAAATGATAATGGGCTTTCCATTCACCAAAAGGAATTGTTTTGGCGTGGCGGCGTTACCCATTCTTTGTCCGGTTCCACCCGCAAGGATGATAGCGTAATTCATCGATTAACCTCCGTATAACTGTTCTCTACGTCGATGTGTAGTTTTCGTTGTTTTTGTTCCGGTAGATCCATATAGGAATTACCGTATATCTGACGCAACTGCCGCACGTAATCTGTCGGCGCGTTGAAATATCTTCTTTCAAACTCCAATTTCACCCCATTGCCGTATATCTTCGCATCGAAGATCTCGAGAGGGTATCCGTACGAGCCGGAAAAGGACGCAAACCATTCCCCGTTCGACTTTTTGCGCAGATGCGCCAAGATGCGATCTCTGATGCGAAGGAGCCACTTCGCGGGGATCAGGCAAGTGACGAGATACGCGATGTGCCATATGAGACGCTTCCCTTGGGGCTTCTTGCAACCCGAGAGCACTCTCGTACGGGAGTGTATCACCGCAAGCAACTTGTAGCAGAAGCGAAGGGATGCGCTTTTCGGCGGGCAGGGATCCAGCGGGAATATGTCGATAAAAACGCCTTGCTCCGTATAACGCGCCTTCGCGAACTCGGGCTCGCAGGCATAAGACGCTCTCTTTCGTATCTTGGCATACGGCAGATAATAATGCGGCTCTGTCGTGTGATCTTGATAAAAAAATTGCTCGCCAAGCAAGCCGTTATTCTCTCTGTACAGAGACGCCAATCGCTCATAATCGTCTCTGGGCATAGCGACGTCAATATCATCGTCCCAAGGGATGAACCCCTGCGTCCTCGCCGCGCCGAGCAATGTCCCACCAACCATATAGTAGGTCAAACCGTGCGCTTCGCAGACATCGGAAAACCGACACAGAATATCCAATTCGCATAACTGAATATCTCTTAGTGTCGTTTGTGCCGGTTCTACTTCCATTCCCTGCCCCCATAACGTATATGAAACAATTAGGTCCGCTTTATCGACATACGTTACCGTAATGCGACAAAAAGCGGTATATTTTTTTAATTAGTATATATTAAAAAGACATATTTAGTCAAGCCTTTTTGAATTTTTCGAGCCGTCACGCAGAGAACGAATGAAATATAAAAGCAGCCTTTGCCCTTCGATCTCAAGACCGAAAAAAAAGAACGCTCGACCTATAAAAAGGCGGAGCGCTCAATTTCATAAATGCCCGAAGCGATCACTCACATGCTCGCCTTGAGGATGCGGATGAGGGCGGGTTTGTCCAAGGGGACGTATGCCCAGTCTTGCGAGGTGTCGTCATACGCCAAGATATGATCCGCCATCTCCTCGATCTTATCCGCCGTGACGCCGAGGGGCGCGAGGTGCATCGGGATGCCCGTGGACTCGAAGAAGGAATAAAAGGCGTTTATCACTTTCTCCGCCATTTCCGCGTCGGGGAGAGACGCATCAAAGCCGAAAAGCGACCTGCCGAGGGTCACGAAGCGCTCCATCGTCCTGTCGGACAAGATCTCCCGCATCCATCTCGGGGTGATGATGGCGAGCCCCGCGCCGTGGGTGATGTCGAAATAAGCGCTGAGGGCGTGCTCGATGGAATGCATCGGCCAGCCGGAATAGCCCGAGCCGTTCGCGAGGATGCCGTTGCAGCCCCAACTGCATACGTACATCAGTTCGCTCCTCGCCTCGTAATTCGTCGGCTCTTTGAGCGCGACAAGGACGTTATCCATCAAGGAGCGGATGGCAGCGATCATGATGCCGTCATTGAAGGTGGACGTCGGGCGGGAGAAGAACTGCTCCAGCACGTGATTGATGGCGTCCGCCGTGCCGCAAGCCGTCTGCCACGGGGACACGCTGAAGGTATAGGTGGGATCGAGGAAGGAAACGGCGGGATAGAGGAGCGGATCCACGTACCCGCGCTTGTCCGAGAGCGCCGTATTGGAGATGACACAGCCGCAGTCGTATTCGCTGCCCGTCGCCGCGAGGGTGAGGACGTCCAGGATGGGGAGCGCGGCGGTCGCCTTGACCTTGCCGGAGATGAGGTCCCACCCTTCCCCGTCATACATAGCGCAGGCGGCAATGGCTTTGGAACAGTCCAAGACGGATCCGCCGCCGACAGCGAGGATCACGTCCACGTTATTCTCTTTGCAGAGGCGGGCGCCCGTCACGACGGACGGGTCGTATTTCGGATTCGGTTCGATGCCCGAGAGTTCCACGACCTTGAAGCCGCGGAGGAGGCGCATCACCTCGTCGTAGAGCCCCATCTTCTTGATGGAGCCGCCGCCATAGGTCAGGAGGACGGTCTTGCCGTAGCGCGCGAGCGCCTCGGGAAGTCCCTTGACGACTCCCTTGCCGAAGACCAATGTCGTGGGGGTATTATACGTAAAATCACCGATCATATTTCTTACTCCTTATCAGTCGAGATGGGCGTCCCAAACGGAAAACGCATCTTCATAGATTATATTGTACTGCATTCCGCCCGCGCAGTCAATGCGAAGTCCTCTGACATGCACTAAACGCACACCACCAAAAGGATATCACTATCGAAGGAAGAGCCGAATGACCCATACAAGTATGTCATCTCTCTTATCGCTGAGCATAAACACGAAAGCGATGGCGCATAAGAGAGAACATATGACAAGATCCGCGACAAGCCATATCGTCGCCGCTCGTTTTCTTTTTCTCCCATACATTTTTCGGATGGCGACGATGGATCTGACAAGCATTATTATTATAATAAAGATGATCGTTACAGGATAGCAAATAAACCAAAGGACATAACCGACGACGATCCAACCAATAAAACAAAAAACGAGGGCTATAGCAAAAACCGCCCATCCGCCCTTTTTACCTTTTACTCCGCAGATGAGTCCTATCGTGCCGACGACAACTCCCAGCCCAATGCCTGCGATGAGGGCTATATCGCCAATCATTTCGTCGGCATATCCTTCCGAAAAAGAGATCGGGAATAGATTTTCCGAGAACCAATTTGCTATGCGAAGACTGCATAGAACAAAAGTGTGGACTGCGATAAGCACAGTCCCTATGATCCACGTTCTTATTAAAAATGAGAGCCTTTCACTATCCGGATTATAGGACATCTCACACAAACCAACGGATCACAAATACCACCACGTCCTCGAAGGTGTCGCCCGCCGCATAGCGGAAGCCGATGATGCAGAGCATGACGGAGATGAGCGCGATGAAGACGGTGAAGGTGATGGTCCCCGCTCGCGCTTCCGCGCCGTCCACTTCGTCCACGATGAAATAGATCATGAAGCCGAGCATCGCGAGGATGAAGAGGATGATCATGACATAGGAGAAGATGAGCCAAATGAGGTAGCCGAGGAGAGCGATGACGAGGCGCAACACCAAGATGCCGACAGTGGCGATGGCGACGCCGGCGCCGACGAGCTCTCCGGAGCCGCCGAAATAGCCCAATACGCCCACGATGACGCCGCCGATGATGGCGACGCTGAGGGCGACCTTGAAAGCGGTGGACATATGACTCCCATCGCTGAAGAATACCGAGAAACCGACTTTCGAGAGGAAGCGCGTTTCGATGAGATACGGCAGGCGGATATTCATGAATACGAATACGTAGAAGAGTATCGCTCCTATGCCGATGAGCGCGGTGAATCCGACGTGTTTGAAGGCGTCCGAATTATCAGAACCATAGTAATGATACGACATATATTTCTCCTTTTTGCTCTCGCTCAGCCGCGACGAAGTATCTTCTTCACGAGTATGATGAACAGACGGATCAAGAAAACGATCGCGACCGAGATGGAGGCGAAGATGATCGCCAAGGCGTACACACACATCACGTAGATGGCTGCGGAGGTCATGGCGGTCGTCACGTACCAATGCGCCGTGCTGCTGATGATGCCCACGATGATGGGCACCAAGGCGAAGATGGCGATGACGAGCAAGAGCCCGAGCTTCGCACCATCGATGTCCGCCTTGCTGAGATTCATATGAATGGCGATCATGCATCCGAGGAGGAGCATCACCCACCATTGCCAAGTCGTGACGAGCTCCCCTGAGAAGAGGGTCCGGAAGAAGCCGCCGAAGCCGCTCCCGATGAGGGTGAAATAATCACCGAGGGAATTCTCGGCGGAACCGAGCGAAGACATCGCCGTAGCGAGACTCGTGAAAGCGGGGCGCACGAGAAGGAAGAGGAGCAAGAGCAGGACGCCCGAACCGAAGATGATGGGCCCTACCCCGATGAAGAACTGCCCCATACGCTGATAGATATTCTTCTCATTGAAGCTATGCTTCACGTAGCCGACCGTGCCGCTCTCTTTGTCGGGGCTGAATAATTTCATCTCCACGATCTTATGCCCGAATACCAGACAGAAGAAAGCGTGCCCGAGCTCGTGGATCGGCGTGCCGATACAGCCCGTGGCGATGCATACCTTATAGGAATTCGTCCCCACGGCGCGATAAAACAAGCCGTTCAAGAGCGCGATGATGACACCCGTCAGGATGATGGCGCCCACCCAGAACAGCACTTGCAACACACCCGAAAGCAATATTTCTCCGAAACTCATTTTGTTCTCCTTATCAAGCCGCAGGATCGCGGCTCATTTCATTCGTTTACAGCCCGCAGGCAAATATCAATAGTAATAAAGATTGCTATACGTATAGACGTAATAGTGGAAGGAATGCGACCCGCCATAGTAGTCATCTTGTCGGAAGGCGATGACCGTATCGCCTTTTATCATCTCCCAGCCCCAACTGCCGGAGACCACGACGTCGAAGCCTTGGTCGAAGAGCTGGAGCATGAACGAGTCCGAAAATGCCGCCGCAAGGTCGTCGTCATACACTTCGTAATCAATCGTATAGCAAGAATAGTAGCCACCGTCGATAGTAGAGCAATAGACATTCGAGCCCCACGATGAGGGACTGACGTAATATTCCGGCAATACGGCATTCGTGCCGTAATTTCTCGCCGAGAGAAGCAGCTCGCTCGTATCGGATCCTTCCTCCTCATCCGTGAAAAGGTACTTATAGGTATCCTCCCAAACGCCTGAAGGGAACATATCGTAATTCACCTCGATCTCCGTCCCGAGGAACGCCATGCCTTTACGGAGCTTCTCCCAATTATACTGCGTGCCACCGTACATCACCAGCAGGGGATCCTCGTAATCGAAGAAAGCGAGGCAACCGATCTTTTTCAACGTGGACGGGAGATAGACGATGCGGAGAGACGTGCACTCAAAGAATGCGAGCTTGCGTATCTTCTCCAAGCCTTCATTCAATGTCACAGTGCGGAGAGATTCGCAGTGTTCGAATGCTCTCTTCTCGATGGTCTTCAGCCCGTTGCCGAAGGTGACCTCGCGGAGCGCCGTACAGCCGGAGAACGTCTTCTTCTCGACGTGTTCCACCTTCAAGGGGATCTCAATGGTCGTGAGTGAGACGCAGCCCTTGAAGGCGCGTTTCCCGATCTCGGCAAGCGAGTAAGGGAGCTCCGCCGTCGTGAGGCTCGTGCAGTTCTCGAAAGCGCTCGCGCCGATCTCTTCCACCGACTCCATAGCGAAAGAGGGAAGTCTTTCGCAATTTTTGAAAGCCTCTTTCGGGATCTTGGTCACGGGGAGGTCATAGATGATCTGCGTGGCGTTCTTGGCGCCCTTAAAGGCGCCCTTCGCCATGGTGGTCTGATTCGTGATATGGATATAAGCAACGTTCTCGACGCCGTCGCCCAACAGATAAGAGAGCGGCTTCGGCGACTTCTCCGTGCCGATGGAGTTCAGCGACACTGCCGTGAGCCAGTCGCATCCGGCAAAAGCGCCCTTCTCGATCTCCGCATCCGACGCGCTGATGATGATGGACTCGATAAAGGTATTCTTGAGCGCATATTTCCCGATCTTCTTGAGGGCGTCCGTCGCGACGAAAGAATACAAAGACGTGTCGCAGAAAGCGTAGCGCCCGATCTCCGTCAACGCGCCGAAGGTGTAATGCTCAAAGGATGTGCAACCCTCGAAGGCGCTGTTCCCCACCTTCACCACGTTCAAGCCGACGACAGACTCGAGCGCGGAACAGCCTTTGAAGGCGCCGTCCGGTATCTCGGTCTGCAAGTCGGACAATCTCATCGTGGTGAGAGACTCGCAATCGGCGAAGCATTTCTTGCTCGAGACCGTGCCCTCGATCTGCAGGCTGCAAATGGTGCGGCGACTGTCTGCGAATATGTATTTCATCGTGCGCTCTTTCTCTCCGGAGCCGAGCGCATAAAGCTTGACGTCGACGAGGGAATCACAGTTGGCAAAAGCATTCTTCCCGAGGTCGAGCTCACTGCAGGTCGAGACGTCGATATACGTCATATCTTCGGCGTCTTGGAAGGCGCCCTTCCCGATCGTGGTGAGAGCGGCGCCGCCACGGAAACTCGTGACGCCGGACTCTGCGAATGCCTTCTTCCCGATGCTCTCGAGCTCCGTCTCACAGGGGACACGGTCAAGGGCATAGCAACGATAGAACGCCTCGTCCTCGATCTTCTTCACGCCTTGCGCATAGAGTTTGGAGAGGAAATAGCACTTATAGAACGCTCTCTCGGGAATGGTCTCCACGGGCGCATTCAGCGTGACGATCTCGAGGGCGGGAGCCTCCGCGAAGACCTCTTCCGCCAGTTCGGTCTGCGAGCCGATCATAACGGAGAACACCGTCTCGATCGAGGAACCCATCACGGAAGACAAGGTCGCGGGCGCTTCTTTACGATATAGGCGACCCACGCGTACGACAGTCAAATCGGCGCAACCGTCGAATACTTTCTTGCCGAGTCTCAGTTCCTCGTTATACAGGTCTATCGACGCAAGGGGGGTCTCGGCGAAAGCCTCGTCGCCGACGTCGATGATCTTGCCGGATTGAAGGGTGGCGACGGAAGTGCCCTTATAGGCTTCTTTCCCGATGATCTCCACGCTGTTACAGGAGATCGAGGTGAGCGAGACGCAATTCATAAACGCCTGCGCCTTGACCTCCGTGACGCCCTCCGCCTGTACGGCCGTGAGCATCGCACAATCTTTGAAACATTTCTCGGGGATCTCGGTTTGCAGGTCGGACATCTTGACGCTCGTCAATGCGGAGCATCCCACGAAACTCTTCTCGCCCGAGATAGGTCCGGTGAGCGTAACGTCGGTGATGACGGCACACGTATTGCCGAAAACGTACTCCATCGTGCGTTCGTTCCCGCTCCCGCCGAGCGATGCCATGCGTACGTCGGTCAGCACGGGACAATCCGCAAATACTTTCTTGCCGAGCTTTACCGACGGATCCGAGATGGTGACCGTGGTGAGATACTCGCAACCTGCGAAAGCTTCCTTGCCGATCTCCGTGACGACGGGACCCGATGCATAAGCGGTGATCGCCGTATTTGCAAAAGCCTCTTTCCCGATATACTCGATGCTGTCGAAAGAAATGCTCTCGAAAGAGGCGCAGTTTTTGAAGCCCGCCTTCTCGACACGGGTGATGGTATTGCATTCCAAAGTCGTGAGCACCTCACAATCTTTGAATCCATTCTCCACGACGACCATTTCGCCGCCGCCCATCAACTTGACGGTGCGAAGCACCTTCTTCCCTTCCGACGAGATGAAATATCCTATTTCTTTATGCGATTCGGCATTCTCGCCGAGATACGGCAAGGTCAGCGTCTCGACGGGACACCCATACAAAATGCCCTTCCCCATCTCGGAGACCGAGCCGACGATCTTCACGAACGAGAGGGAGGAACACCCCTTGAAAAGTTTCTCCGGGACAGCGCTGCCCGCAAAGGTTAATTCTACGCCGACAAGCCCCTCGCACGAGGAGAAAGCGCCTGTGCCGAGGGTCAGCTCGGGCGACAGGACAGCGGCGATGTCGGTGATCCCATTGCATTCCGCGAAGGCATAATCCCCGACCGAAACGTACTGCTCGAGAGACACGGAAGTCATCGCGGTATTCTTGAAGGCTTTATTCCCGACGGTATTCACCGCGGGCAAAGAGACATCGAGCGAAGTACAACCTTGGAACGCCGACTTCTCGATGGTGGTCACATTCGTCGCACCGTACACTTCGACAAGAGAAACGCAGTTCTTGAAACAATATTCGGGGATCGTGGTGGTTCCCTCGCTGAGGATGACGGTCGTCAGCGACTCACACCCCTCGAAGGCGTGTTTCCCGAGGGTAACGGGAGCGGCGGAAAGATCCACGGTCACCAGATCGTCACATCCGACGAAAGCGAGCGCGCCGACCTCGGTACAGGTCGCAGGCAGCGTAACGGAAACGACGGAATTCGGCAACAGGAAAGAATTCGCCGCGATACCGGTCACGGTGTAATCCTCGTAGGTCTCGGGGATGACGAGATCGGTGGCTTTCGTATTATACAAGCCCGAGATCACCATCGTATGATCGGCACGACGATTGTAATAATAGGTGTCGTCATAGGCGTCGTAACGCGCCATAAAGTAACAGCCCGTGAGGAGAAGCGCCACCGATACGATGGCGAGGGACAGGATCCATTTTCGCCCGGATCCTTTCGCCTCTCCGTACGCCCTTCGGTACTGTCGATTACGTCTGCTGACAGCGGCAACGAAGATATTGAATACCAGTATCAGCCCCAATAGCGCCGTCAGCGCGAGCTGCCCGATCCTTTGATCTATCAGCGTATATCGGAAATAAGCAAATAATCCGATGAGCGCCGCAAAGAATACGAAGGTAAAGGTGATGGGGGTCACTCGGAGAGAACGCTCCATCTTGTCGAGCGCAACGATCTGCTCGTCCGCAAGAGTGTCGAGCGTGAGCGAAAGCAAGACGCGCGAGGCATCGAGGAGAAGAGCCACGTCCGGCATCTCGCGCAGACAAGTGGCATTTTGACGAAGCTCCTTGATGAGGTCGGTCATCCCGCTATCTGCGGCATAATTCAATGCGCGGAGCTTATTCGGATTCAGGAGATACAGCTCGAGCGCGTTCTCCGGCTCGGCGGTCATCTGATCCCGCGTCAGATCGGAGAGATTATTATAGATGAATCGAATGTACTTGCAGAAGAATCTGAGCGCATCCGCCGCCCTCAACTCGCGGGGAGCGTCAACGAATCCATTCGCGGAAGTCTTGTTTTTTACAGTATAGGTGCCGAACCTCTTATCCAAAGAGAGCTGGAGCGAAGAGGCGCTCCCGGGAACGTAATTCGGCACGGTATAATTCGGGTATGCTATGTATTCGTCACCAACCATCTCCAAGACGAAAGGATCGATGCGCGGATCGCCGGTCTCGATCTTCTCCAAGGGAAGATACTTCTCGAAGATCGCACGCGGGGCGGTCTTCGCGTCCAGCGCAGACTCGATCTTGGATATGCGAGCGAGGATCTGCTTCCAAGTGATCGGCTTGATATGAGCGCCTTTGGCATTATAACGAACGTTCAGGCTCTTCTCGTATTTCATTCGGAAGGCATTGCCTTTCAGCTTCCAGAAATCCAAGAAAGCCTCTTGGCGATCATTCTCCCGTCTCTCTGCCACCTCGATCTCCGCAATGAGCTTGCGGATGAGGATGCGGTCGTCGAAGTTCTCCGCGACGAACGAATTGGCGTTCTCTGGAGCGACCCCCATCTTACCTGCCGCAAGGGCGAGGATATGGTGGTTCACGCCGAGCGTACACGGTGCGCCGTGTATCTCGGTGAAAAGCGAATCCATGACCTCGTCGCAGGTCTCTTTTCCGTTGGCAAAGAGGACCTCTTTCAGCTCGGTGACCGTTTTGTCTCCGACTCCGCTCCTGCCCTTCACGGTGAACTTTCTGCCCATATTCATCGAGAAGTAATCGATATCCGACGTGTCGAGCGCTGAAATGCCCAGCTCGGGATGCCACGGACCGGCGCGCATCGCAACATCACTTCGATACGCATCGATAGAAGCGAAGCGAGGCTTAAAGCCCTTCCAGTTCTTACGTATCGTTTCGGAATCGGACTTCCACGCCTGCGCGTCTTGCCCGATCGTCTCCCATAACTTAAGAGTATTTTTTACTTCAACAAGTGTTTCTAACCCGTCGTCCATTACGCATTCCCCTTTAATATGAATGAAACATTCGTACTGTTACTGATGACGATATTGTCATTAAAGGTGCTCACTTTCACCTTATACTTTGTTCCGACCTCCAGATCGGCTTCCTTTACCTTTTGCGAGGTGGAGTCATAGTATTCAAAAGTCAGCTCACTTTCAAGGAAGGTATCCGAGCCGACTACCGCCGCTTTCAATTCCGCGACGGTATACTCCAGCACAGGCTCTCCGGGCTGGACTCTTGCCTTGACGTCCAAGGTGTAGTTCGCGATCCCGATCAAGTAACTACCACCACCCGTATAGTTGCTCGCATAATTCGGGTCGATCGCCCACGATATCTCTATCGTGGAGCCAAATGCATACGGATTTTCATCACTATTCATATATCGGATAACCGGAAGATCTTCCGTGACGGTCTGGTCCGATGCATTCTTCTTGTATTGGATCAAGAATCGGAAGAGATAGGCGTCTTCCCCTTTATAAGGATAGGTTTCCGCTTCGCTGTATTCCACCCATTTCGGGTCCGCTACGGTCGTATCCTTGATCTGTGCGATCAAATTCGGCTGTCCTTCGCTGGTGCTGGTGGTCAAGAGTCTCGCCGCGATGCTCCATTTGACGCTCAAAGAAGAATAGGTGCTATTCCCTTTCTTAAATACGTAATTCCCGCTCTTGCAAGTGAAAGTCGCCCAGTACGAACCTCCATTCGTTGCGGTCTCGTGCTCCACATCGAGCAAACTATTGATCTGCGTCGCATTCAGCGTCGTATTGCCTTCTTTTATCGTGTAAATGATACCGTGCTCAGACTTGTCATAGGTAAAGGACTGATTCTCCGCACAAGTCAGGGTCAATTCCTTCGGCAAGATGCTCCAAGTATAGGAGGAAGAATCACTCACGATAGCAAAGTTGCCGGGATCGTTGAGCGTGACCGACAAGGTGTAGGATCCTGCATTGATCGGATCGTCCACGACTTCGCCGGCAGCATTTTTCAGCGTAACGGTACAGTAATTCGAATAGCCTTCCAGATCGGTCTCCTTATTGATGATCTTCGCCGTAGATTGATGCACTTCCCCGTCATAAACGACCGCATTATTCTCGAATTTCGTAAAGCCGACACTCAGCTGTCTCTTCACGATACTCCAATTAAGGGTCTTGGCGGTCACCGCATTCTCAAAACAATGGTTTTTATCCAAAGTGAACGTGATCGTATTATTCGATGATACATTGGTCTTCGGAGTAAATGTGACATTCATACTGTTTGTAATGTCATAAGGATCCCCTTTCGCATCGGTCACGCTGTACACCGGCGAGATCGGAGAACCCGTATATTGATATTCATCCGTAAAGACGAGTCTGAGCGCCTTCTTCTTGATCTCCCATTGACTCGAGATCTGTGTAACGTCATCACTTTCGTTCGCGAACTTGTAGTTACCGTCAATGATGTCGACCTTCGCATAGTAAGTGCCGACATCCTTCTTCTCGTTATCGGAAAGGGAATAGCTGTGACCCAATAAGTGTCTATCTAAATCCTCACTGACAGAAATATTGTATTCCTGCACAGTTCCGTCATAGGTGTACGTCTTGTTCGCGTTTATCCAAGTGACGGTCAAAGTCTGCTTGAGGATGGACCAGCCTGTGGACGTCTCACCGGACAAGGTATAGTTATTGCTGTCTTTCAAGCTAACGGACACCGTGTAGCTTCCCGCATTCGTTTGCTCGTTACCGGAGACCGAATACGAGACGCCCACGCCTTCGTCCGGCGCGCATCCGTTGACGACCACTTCGTAGGTTTTCTTCGTTCCATCGTAAGTAAAGCTCTGCGTTGTCCAGTTGACGGACAGCTCGCTCTTCGCGATCGACCAATTCTTCTCAAGATAACGGACGCTATCCGCATAACCTTCGAACTTGTAATTGGCGCTCTTAGCTTGATTCAACGTGACGCTCGCCGTATAATTACCCGCATTCTTCTGCGTGTTGCCGGCGATCTCAAACACATCATCCGCAGCGTCACCCGCGGCATTATGCTCAACGTTGATGCGATACGTCTTCGTACTGCCGTCATAGGTATACGGCGTTTGCGCATCGAGATCAAGCCATGTCACGGCGAGGCTCGCCTTGGCGATGGACCAAGGCAACGCCTTGGTGGTATGACCTTCATTATCCACCACGTAGTCGGTGCTCTTATCTACCGCAAGGTTCCAAGTGTAACTGCCCGCAGCGGTTTTCTTCGTGTCACCGCTGATGGTACAAACGTCGCTCAGCTTCTGACCGAGAACGAATCCCGATACGGAAACGCCGTACGTTTGCTCGGTGCCGTTATACGTCAAAGCGGTGGACGGAGGCGTGATCGTAAGGATCTTCGGATCCACCACGACGGTGAATATCCGATCACTCGCCAAAGAATGATCGTTCACGTTCGAGAAAGCCGCGACGGTGATGGTGTACGTACCTGCGGACACTCCGCTGAAGTTTATCGTGGCGGTACCTGCATTCGAGGTATTCAAGACGCCTCCCGTCGTGCTCACTCTGTCGGCGAAGGTCAATGCGCCCACAGCGCCTTCCCAAGTAAGAGTCACGATGGCATTCTGGTCTCCGTAAGTGAAACGAGTGACCGTTTGCGTCCCGAGTTTATAAGAAGCGGTAACGCCGCCGAGCGTTTTCGGCGTGATCGTCCAGGTCAAGGTCTTGGTGACCTCATTCCCGAGTTTGTAATTGTCATCCGTGAGTCCATTCACGGTCATGGAATAATTCGGGGTGGAGGTATTCGCGTTCGTTGCGGACGTTGTACCCGTACGACTGATATGGCTCTGCATCAATTCTTGATCGTCGATGAGCACGACAGGCGTGACCACTGCGCCCGAATACTCGAAAGAATTTGCCTTCAAGGTGATGAGATCCGCCGTGATGGTCTTCTTCTCCACCGCAAAGGAGACTTGTTTGTTGTTACCGATGGTGTAGTTACCGTTCAAACCATTCAAAGTGACGGTATAATCACCCGCGTTCGTGACCTTCAAGAGTATCTTGAGGGTATTATTCTGATATGCGAAGTCTGCCGTGATATTCTCCGATTTGGTGAGCGAGCAGGACGTCCGAATGGACGTGAGATCGCGCGCATACACTTGCGCCGTGGCAGGCTCGCCCGCGGGCGCAATAGACAGCGTAAAGGTGATCTCATTGCGAGAATAGACGGCGGAAGTCTTATCGAGATCCGCATTCGTGATGTTGATCACCTTCGGCGCGATCGTCCAACTGTCTGAGGTCACTGCCGTTGCCCCACCTGCAAGGATGTAGTTCTTCGTATGTGCCTGATTGATAGTTACCGTCGCGGTACGGGTGCCGACGTCCGTGAATTGATTGTCGGTAACGGTATAAACGTTCTCATCGCCGATCTGCACGCCGCTGACGTCGACGCGATAGGTCTGTGCCAAGCCGTTATAGGTATATTCGGTGGCGCTATCCGTCCAAGTGACGTCAAGCTGCCTCTTAGCGATGGTCCAAGTCCGCTGCGTCGTTACGCCATTCGCGAACTTGTAGTTCGTGGCATCCTTGATCGAGACCGTAACGGAAGTCTCGCCCGCATCCTTGCGGAAATTGCCGTTGACGGCATACACATTGCCGTGCGCGTCTCCGTCGATCACGCCGTTCACTGTGACGCGATATTCCCGCTCTAAGCCGTTATAGGTATAGGTCGTCCCTGCGGTATAGTCCGTCCAATCGATGGTGAGCTCCGCCTTCGCGATGCTCCAATTCTTGGCAACTTCATCGACAGGCAACGCATAGTTATTATTGTTCGCCTCTCCGACGATGCCTGTGAGGACCGTCTTGTAATCGCCTGCGCTCGTCGCGCCGTTGGTGCTCACGGCGTTGGTGCTGTAGGTGAAGGTAACGGCGCCGACGGCATTGCCCGCCGTCGCGGTGACCGTTTTCTCCGTTCTGTCATAGACGAAGCCGACTGCATTCGACCAAGTGAAGCCGCTCAGCACCCTCTTCTCGATCGACCAAGTCTTCTCGAGAACAGTCGCGCCACTTTCGAAGGTATAATTGCCGATGGCGGTCAGCGTGATGGTATAATTGCCGACGTTCGTCTGCTCGTTACCGTCGCCGCCGATGGTATAAGAGACTCCCTTACCGTCGCCCTCTCCGTCTTGGTATCCCGTGACGGTGATCGCATAGGTCTGGGGCGTTCCGTTATAGGTATACGTGGACGATGCGCCCGTCCAAGCGACCGAGAGCGCTTTCTTCGCGATGCTCCAAGAGACGCTCCTCTCGGTATTCGAAAGGTTATTATTCTCATTCGCTTCCAAGAGGTAGTTTGCGCTCTTGGCTTGATTCAATCTGACGTACGCCGTATAGTTGCCCGCATTCGTCTGCGTATTGCCTGTGATCTCATATACGTCGCCCGCAGCGTCTCCCTCGGCAAGTCCCGTGACGGTGATGCCGTAGGTCTGCGATGCGCCGTTATAGGTCAGACCGTCGGGCGCATTGACGCGTAACTGACTCGGGGTAATGGTCACCGTGAATTCGCATGTCGCTTCGAGAGTATGATTGTTCTCATTCGTGAAAGCGGGTACCGTGATGGTATAGATACCGGCTGCCACCCCGCTGAAATCGATCGAAGCGGTGCTTTCGCCGCCCGGCGTATCGATCGTGCCGGCCGCGGGCGTGACCGTCACACCCTTACCCGCGAAGGACAAGGTACCCTTGTAGTCGATCCAAGCAAGCGAAACGACGGCGCTCGTATCGCCGTACGTGAAGGTGGCACTGTTCACGACTTCGCTATTCTGCTTGAACTGCACACCCGAAAGAATACGCGGCGTGATCGACCAATGATACGTCTTCGCATCATCGCTTGCAGGCAAGGCGTAGTTCGCGCTGCCCGTGCCGCCGACGATGGTCTCGATCTTGGTGGAATGCTCTCCGACATACTTACAGTCGTCCGTATTGGAATAGGTGAATCCCGTGATACTGTCTCCGATCTCCAAGTTATTCGCTGTAGCGATATAGGCATCTGTGTGCCCCTTGTTATCGAATTCGAGATCGTACGAAGTGGACCAATTAAAGGTCAAGACCTTCTTCGCGATGGTGAAGGTGCCGTCAAAGACGAGATCCGTCTCGGAATAATTCCTGTCTTTCACCGTAACGGTGATGTCGAAGGTGGCAGCATCCACATTGGAGAAAGAGAAACTCACTTCATGATCGGTCGGGTTCGGCGTGAAGGTATAGGGCAGACTCGGCGATACGCTGACCGTGACGTTGTCCTCATTGTCCCATGTAGCCGCACAGTCGGACGCCATAAGACCGGAGATAGTCAAGGTGGCGACCTTGGAAGTCTTATTATAGGTCGCATTCAATCCGTTCCAGCTATGCGTCAATGCCGCGGGACGCTGGATGGACCAATTGCGCACTTTCGCGCTCGCCTCGCTCGGCAGGGCGTAGTTCTCGTCGTCGATAGCGGAGACCGTCGTCACATAGACGCCGACATTCCTCTTCGAGGTGCTGTCGTTCCCGCCGACGTAAGAGAGGACGGGGGCGTCCTGCTTGGGATCTTTCCAAGCATTCTGCACCGCATTGGTGACGGAGGCGGAGACCACCCTGACCGTCCCGTCGTAGGTATAGTTCGCTCCCTCGGCTGCGGTCCAAGTCAATTCGGCAGTCAATTTGCCGATCGTCAGGGTGACGCTCTTTTCCGCGGCGAGGGTATAATTCTTCATATCCAAACCGTTATATGCCGTCTTCACGTCGGACAGCGTCAGCGTATATGCCTTGGCGTTGACCGCCTTGAGCGTGATGACATAGGCGTCATCATCAGCAGCGCCGACCAAAATGCCGCCTTCGGCGCAAGTGATCGCGAGAGCGTCCGCGGGGGTGACGGTGGGCATAGCCGCCGCTTCCCCATTCACGAAGCCGGACAAGGTCAAGTACGCGGTCTTCACGTCACCGCCGTAAACGGTATCCACGTCGGTATTGGAGGTGATGGTCAACGTCTTCGGCGTGATGGTCCATTCCTTATCGGTGTAGCCGTCCGCAACGGTGTAATCGCGGTTATCGAGCGCCGCGACGGTGGCGGTGTAGGTGCCCGCATTCGCTACCTTAAAGACGCCGCCGCGGGTCACGGTCAAGGTGTCTCTCGCATTCAGCGCCTCATTCCAGCAGAGTTCTTCCACCGGCTTCGCGAAGATCTCGTGATCGGTGCCGCGATAGATCAAAGAGGAATACGCCTCGGTGCAGGCTTGATTCGTATACCAATTAAAGGAAAGAGCCTTCGGCGAGACAGTGAAATAATCGACGCTCGTCCCCGTCGTCTCCGGCAGGGTGTAATTGGCGAGTTCCGCGCTGACGTCCATCTTATAACGACAAGCGCGTATCACGGTCAGGCTCAAGATGTATTTCGTATCGTTTCCGTCCGCATATCTGCCGGTCAGCGTGAGGTCGACGTCGCTCTTTGCAACGACGAAATTCGCCGCTGTGATGTCCTGAACGTCGGTGCCTTGGAAACCTTCCACGACGAGGTCGAAGGTGTATTTCGCGCCGTCGTAAACGATGCCGCTTGCGAAGTCGGAGGAATAATCGGCGAACCATTTCTTCTCCAACGCTTTCTTCTCGATCGTCCAATTACAGCTCTTGGATCTATCGGTCTTCACGTCCACCGCGAGATAGTCGATGGTATAGTTATTCGCCGCTTCACCTTGGATGCCGACGATGGAGAGGGTGTAGTTGCCCGCATTGCGGAAGATGACGCTATCCAAAGCGATATCTTTCTCCTCTTCACCGCGCACGGCGCCCGTATACAGGAAGGAGATGGCGTCCTCCACGCCCTGCGCATTCGTGCAGGGATTCGTCGCCACGGCGCGGATACCGTCTTTCTGATCCAGCGCGTTATAGGTGGTGTGGAAACCGTCGCTTTCATTATAGTTGCCGAAAGACCACAAGACCGTCACGGCTTTCTTGTCGATCGTCCAATTCCACGTGCTGTTGACTGCATCCGTCAAGGTGTAGTTCTTCTCGTTGGAGATACTGAGCACCTTGGGGGTATATACGCCCGCCCCGAGTTTGACGTTGTCTTGGTACGCCGTCACGGTGCATTCCTCATCCTGACGATTCGTGCAAAGGTTGCCGACCGTCGCGGTGACTGTCTGCTCCAGTCCGTTATAGACAGTCCTCGTCGAGCTCCAGACCAAATTGACGGGGCGCGGGGTGATCGTCCAAGTGCAACTGAGCTCGTCCTCTGTGAGATCGAATTCGTACGATTTGTCTTCCGTGAGAGGAGCCAAACGTACGATATAGACGCCGCTGTCCGTACGGATCTCATCGCCCAAAAGGCTGAGCTCATCCGCGATGGGGGTAGCGGACACGACCTTGGCGACCATTCTATGCTCGGCGCCGTCATAGACGATAGAGTGCGGACCCGCATCGTCTCCCGTGCCGTCGATCCTCCACTCGACTTTTACTTTGATCTTGGAAATAGTATAAGACGATCTGATCGTGTAAGTTAGGTAGTTCGGATCCGGGGTACCGTCCTCTTGCAAGAAGGTGATATCCGCAGACACGGGATAAACGGTACCTTTAGGCGAGACAGCAGACTCCCCGTTTTTTCCTTGGATGTTACCGAAGGAGATGGGAGCGTCCGGATTCTTGCTCGGCTCGATGAATTTCGGCGTATTGTCGAATACGAAGGACTCTTCGGGGAAAGAGATCTGGTATCTGCGCGCGATGTCTTGATACTCGCTCTCGGACAGACGCTTGCTCTCGATGAGGGCGGTGACGTCCTTCGCGCTCGCGGATACCGTCTCCACCTGTTCGTTATTGGCGGAAGTGGCGACGACGGAGACGGTATACGTACCCGACTCCAAGACGTTCTTCGCGCGGAAAATGAAGCACAGTTCGTCCGTCTCATCTACGTATTCGCAAGTGAAAGCCGTGGAAAGGTTCTTGACATTGGACATCGCGCAATGCCCTTTGCCCGCGAGATCGTATTGCAGCTCGAAGGATCCATTCGTCGCCGTCGCGCCGAAAGAAGCCGCTATCTCTGCAGGCCGGAAAGACCATCTCACCGCATAACGGTTGGTCTGATTGAGGGTATGGCGAATGCTGTATATCGCGCTGAGCTCATGCGTCTTGTCGTACTCAAAGCTCTTGGAGGTGCTGTTGAGGGTCTCTTTCGGGTTATTGTCCCCGTCTTTGTATTCCAATAATACGCCGACCGATAGGAAGTCCATCTCCCAAACGGGCGTCAACACGACGGTATCGCGGAAGCTCGCGGTGCTGAGATAATTGGCGCTGAGGCTGTAATGCTCGGTATCCGCCTCGTCGAAGCAATACCATTTGAGATCGCGATACCCTTCCCTGTTATAGCGCGCGAAAGTGGGAAGGTCGAAGTTATTGACTTCTTCGCCCACGATGAATTCGCGCTCCAACGCGGTGGTCTCGGTCGGGACGAAATAATTGCCCCAATCGTAGGTGACGTTGCACACTTTCGCCCAACGCGCGTATAGCGTGGTATCCTTATTAAAAAGAGCGCTATAGGTATCCGAGTCGAATACCACCAGCTTCCCGAGCTCATTTTCCCATCCGCGGAAGATATAGCGGAGACCGGTGGACGGCTCGGTGAAGATCAGATCCTTATTGAAGAAAGTCCTGTCGTTGATAAATTTATTCGTAGAAGTCCACAGCTCGTCGAGCATCGAGGTGCGGAGCTCCGCGACGCCGCTGACGAGATCCAAGATCTTACTCGGGACGAAGACGTCTTCCATGCGGGACTCGAAATTCAAGATCACCTTCTTCTCGACGTTCTCCACGCTGAGACCTTCGCGGATCTCGGGATAATTCTCACGAATATAATTGTATTTCTCCTGCACCTTATCGGTGTCGGTCTTGTCTTCATTATCGTTGACGATGGTGACGCTCAGCCCGTCTTTTTGGAAAGTGTCCTCGAAAACGATATTCGCGTCCGAAGTCGCGGAGATGGAGAGCGTCTCCAAGACGGGGGTAACGATGGACGTGCCGAAATACACGTTGCCGTTCTGTGCGAAGAGCTCCACCTTCTTCAGGTTCTGACTGACGATGGCTTCCTGTCCGATGGATTCCACGCTGGCGGGCAGAGTGATCTCGGTGATATTATCCCCGACGATGGCTCTGTCGCCGATCTCACGGATATTGGAAGGATGCTCTTCCGTATCCTCGAAAATGACGGTGTCGATCTCTTTTGAGCTCGTGATGAGTTTATTCCATACGGTTTCGGAATCGATGGCGCCGTCCAGTATCTTGGTGACTTTGCGCCCGCAGAACTCGGCGGGGATGAAGACTTTCTTGCTTGCGCCCCAGTAAACGCCCTTGACGTAATACTCGGTGCCGTCCTCGCTGGATTCATACATAAGGTTTCTGTATTGCAATCCTTCGTTGCGGAAGCGCGTATTCATAATGGCGATGGGGAGCGCGACGGAGATGAGCTGGATGACGATGACGATAGTGACGAAAACGAGATACCTCGTTGTGCCCGTCTTGAGCTTGTCTTTATCGGTGCAACTGTAATTCTTGAGCGCAACTTTATATTCGATCCTTCTCCACATCCAATACACGAGAAACACCGTAAGGAGCTGACAAACCCACACTACAGCGAGGTCCAGACGCAGATAGGCGCCGAGAGATGCGAGGACGAAATTTGCCGCCGTGAGCGCTAACCAAGCAAGATTCAGGACAAGTATGAGGCGACTGATTCCCGTTGCAGGTTCGCCCCTTCCCGATTTGACGGCGTGCACGACATAGAGTGTGATCTGCGCAAGGTTCAGCAAGATGCCTGCGATCTGCAAGATGAATACGATCTCGGGAGCACCGACGACGTACATCATGATCAAGGACGCCACGCTTGCTACCAAAACGCCCAAATAGGCGGCTATCACACTGAAATACTTTCTGTTTTTCATATCGAATTCCTCCGATGGGATCTACTGCTTATTATTTGATGATGCTATCCGCGATGCTCTTCTGCCAAGCCGCGAAGGAGACCTCTTTCTTGGAAGTCATGACGTATCGACTGCTGACGTGGGGGGTCGTATTCTTCTTATCCTTATATAAGACAGCGCCGCGGATGGTCGTCCACCTGCCCCTATTGCTCAGATCGCAGGCGTCGTCCACATCGTGTTTGACAGGGAGCCCCCCGACGGACGCATTCGGCTCGTCTTTCGTGAAATACAGCGAGCCGCATATCTTGCAGAGGGAGCAACCGTAGATGGACGTATAGAGGATGTGCCCGTCTTTTCCGTCCATGGAAGAGAGCTTGGAGAGTTTCTTCTTGAAGATCTCGAGGAGCGTTTTGATCTCTTTCTCGATCTCTTTCAGGAATTCCGCCTTTTGATCGCTCGTCATATTGCACGCGGTGCAGTACGCATCCAAAGACGCCGCATCGAGTTTATCCATAAAGGAGATATCGGCGGGAAGGGTCAGAGAATCTCTGAACTTGCCGAGCGCATCGCCCTTGCCGACCCTCTTCTCTGCAAAATTACTGAAGAAAACTCGGATCTGACCGGCGGTCATCATCGCGGCATTCTCGGCAGGCTCCTGCTGACCGTCGTCGAGGGTCAAGAAGCTCTTCGTCACGTCTTCCAATGCCGCTTTATAGAAAGCGGGCGAATACGCCGCCACTACTTCCTTGGTCAAACGATTGATAAAGACCATATCGCGATTACGCAAGACGCGATCCGTACGGGTCTCATTCCCCGTCTCGGCGCGATACGCCTCGTCGTAGAACCAGTAAATATCCTTCATACAGCCGCAATAATCCGCGACTTTATCCACACCGCTCAGCAGACGACTGCGCACGCCTTCGTCCTTCGTGGAAGCAGAATCCTGCAAGAATGCCTTCGTGGGGATCACTTCGTAGCCGTAGAAGGAATTTAACTCCGCGACTTTATGATAGGGATAGTAACGCTGTTTGCAGAAAGAACACTCCTCCGTCATACAGGCGCTGCATCCGACGGCATGGCGGAAGAGACCTTGCTCATCGCTCGGGACCGTCCCCGCCACAGCGTTGTAACTCTGACGCCAGTTCGGGTCGACGTGGAGCTCCATCCGCGGCTTTTTGTCCGCCATCGACGCGAATCTCGTACAAGAGGGTGTGGGACATTTGAAGATGTTGATGGGGAGCGAGGTAGGAATGACCTTCGGCTCGAATACGAAAACGGCGTTCTGCTCGAAGTTCTTCTGCACAGCCAAGCTGTTATTACTCGCGAGCTTCGCTTCCGCCGTCAGTTTATAAGTCAATATCCTGCGATATTTCAAGGAATTCACCTTCAGGGTGTCGATATTCAGAATAGGCACATCCAACGACGCGAGATAATCATTCGTCACGAGCTCCCGATTCATCATATCGGTCAAACGCTCCCGAACGGAGTCAAGTGCTTTCGTTTTGAGGTCTTCCTCCTTTCGCGGCGTACCCGCCAAGGTATGCGCATTGAGCCATTCGCGGAAAGAATCCACGCTTTCCACGGGAGACGAGATCGACTGCGACTCGTATTCTTCCGCCTCCGATTCACCGAGGATGCCGCGCTGATAACGGAACGCAAAACGAACGGATCCCAGTCCCGTATCGTTTCGATAGGAAGAAGAACAATCGAAGAACTCTTCGTAATACTCTTTCTCAAGACGGTTCGGATCCAATTTGATTTTCAGCGGGGATCTCCACCCTCCGCAGAGAGCAAAAACTGCCTTCTTGAGCTCCGCTTCGACGTTCTGATCCTCGAGTTCCTCCTCTGTGGCATCGCAATAAGCGGGCAGATAACGCAGCACTCTATACGCCGCGTTAAAGAGGATCTCGCCGTTCTGCTCTTGATTGATACAAGGCAATTCTTTACTATTGATACTATTCAGAAAAGCTCTGCTGTATCGATGGTCTTTATCGACGAGAGCGGCTTGTTTCTTCGCTATCTCCGCCTTGTATTGCTCTTCGTCGGCGTTCGGATCCGACGCACCTCCGATATTCGAAACGAGGTACTTTTGATTGTTGATGTTGACGATGATATCCTGCTCGGTGTACGGCTCGTGATCAGAGTATCTTTCATCGACGATAGTGAGCGCATTTGCTTTTTTTAATAAGATCGCCAATTCCACAAAAGTGCTCATTATTTCACCCCTCCTGTCGTTAATGCTTTTCTGAACGACGCTATATTCGTATCCAACATATGGAACAAGTCGTCCTTCGCTCCGTCCTCGATGATCTTCGCCATGTTGTCAAGACGCGTTTTGACCTGTCTGCACAGATAAACGTAAATGGTCAACAGATGATAGAAGTATTTATTCAGAATGTCGCCGTAGATATTGAATATCGAATGCTCGCCCGCCCAGATCTCCTTGCCTTCGGTAGAGCCGATATCTCCGTTGTCGAGTGCATTGAAAAGACCGTCTGTTTGATAGACCGAGAGCTGATCTTTTATGTCTTTGACGTAATCTCTGACGGCGATCTTTTTCCCGGTGACATCCACGGGATCATCCTCCCCTCCTGCCGAACGTTTGGCGGCAGGCATGATATCTTCATGGAAATACATATTGATCGCGTTCAGAAGTACGGTCGCCGCGGTCTCTGCCGCATCGTCGTTAAATCGGATCAAGAAGTTCTTGGTCGTTCTCTGCTCCAATATATTGAACTTGTCTGTTTCTTTATACAGATCGAGATTATGACTGGAGATATCCAGCAGGAAGTGATAATAATACAAGAAACGCAGATCGTTTGCGATCAATTTCTTGTTCGACAAAACCTCGGCTCTCTCGAACTTCAAGGAGGTATTCTCTCCGCAAAGCTCGTAGAATATCTTGCTCAATGCCTCTTGTTGCTCTTCTTTCGTCGCTCCGTCGAAAAGGGTGGGCACCATATCCTTGAAGATCACCGAGAGTTTCTCGGACAGCGCGTTCGCCTGTCTCTCGATGTGCGTCTCCAGATTTTCCATTTTACCGGCACCCTCGAAATGAGGACTGTAGCAATCGTCGAAGAAGCCGCCTTTCGTTTGCACCGATACGTATTTGAATCTCAGCGAATCGACAGCTTTGCGATATTCCTCCGCAATTTTATTCCGCCGCGTATCTTTGGGTTCGTTTGATGTCGCAATCTCCATCGTCGGTGAAATAACGTCGTAAACACGCTTTATCTCATCGCCTTCCGTATGGTCGGAGAGTATCTTATAGGCGCTCTCCAATTCGTTGACGATGGAGTCGAATGTAGACATATTTTCTTTCTCGGCGACCGGGAAAGAGACAATACCCGTCGTATCACCGTTCCAACGACTGAAAAGGTGCAAATGGTGCGCGAGGAAGGAGGTGGAGAATCCGCTCCAGTCATTCAGCGGAGTGAATGCGCAGATATAAATATCGTTTTTACCGATCGTGTTATTGTTTCTGACACGGTCGATACGTCCGATACGCTGCTCCATCGCGAGCGGACTGTGTAAAATATCGAAGTTCACGAGGTGCGTCGCTTCCTGAAGGTCGATACCTTCCTCGTACTTATTGGCAGGAACGATGACGAGAACGTTCCTCTCCCCCTGCAGATCGCTGATAACGTTTGAAAGTTTCCAGTTTCTCCATTTCGTAGATGCACCCGCCCTATTCCTTTCCGCCAAAAGGGCGTCGAACAATTTGCGATCATCTTTACAGAAGACCAAAACTTTGAAGTATTCGCCGGCGCCTTTTTCCAATTTAAGGCTTGAATCGACGTCCTCGCTCAAGATCATTTTGATGAGCAAACGCATCCTTGCGCGGAAGAAGTCCGGAGAACCTTCGTGGGTAAAGGTCGTCTGCTCGCAGACGCCCGTCATACCGTCGTTGATGACCGCGTCGTACAGATACTGCGCGATCGGATCTTTATATATGCGATGCGCCTCTTCTTGTCTGTCTCGATAATTCTTGTCTTTGGGCTTATGAGACTTTGAGTATTCATCCTCGAGATCGGCGATCTTTTTATTCATCGCCGCTTCGTTCACGCTCCACTCGTCCAATTTCGTTTTTGCCGCGGCAATGTAATCCGCATCGCTTCGGACGAGCTCGTCTCTGTTCGTTTTATCCTTTATCTCATCGCCCTTTTGGAGAACGGCGACGAGATTATTCATACTGACACGCGCCACGTAGTCGAAGAATCGGTCGGAACGACAGATGTTGATGATCTTTCCGTTTCGACGGCTCCATACCGGCAACTGCTTATTGCCGTAATACTCATTGGCTTCCGGTTTGAGAAGAGTGATCCAAATGGGCGCCAAGTCATTGGTCTGGTGCCTGGTGGTACGAATGCCGAGTTTCCCGTATTTTCTTCTCCATTGTTTCAAACCGTCCGGAGAACTGACCAAGCTCTGAATGGTCTTGATCGGAACGTAACCGTTCTTCGTCTTCGTACGGAAATTCTGCTCGAAAGACGCCCGCTCATCGTTGATAAGGTTAAAGACGATCTCTCCGATCTTCGCGTCCGAAAGGACTTCTCTCAAACACCTCAAGACGCTTTCCGGCAGACCTTCTCTATGTGCACCTTGCGCTTTTTCATAGCTTTCGATGATCTCATCCCAATCCTTATCTTTGAAAGAATGGAAATTGTTTACCCAATAGCGAATGAGTTTCTCTATCTCGATCGTCAATTCCGGCGTATTCAAACGGGGATGATCGTTCTTGAATTCCTCCCATCTCTTACTGTCAAAGAACTGTTTGCCCATCTCCGTGATCACGTAGCAGATGAGATCGAGACACGTGATATAGTTGAACATCTCTTCCTCGAGCATACCGAGCATGAGGAGTTTTTCCTCATATGCCGTACGCTCCTCCGATGGCTTCTTCAGACGACAATGATCGTATGCCTTTTTGACCTCGCTGATGGCAAAATCTCGGATATCGGAAGCATTTTTGGAAAGGTCCGCGTAATTTAATAAGGGATCCTTACCTTTCTATATCCTATCCAGCGAAAAGTCAAAGTCCTTATTCTCGCTACCGCGAAGGAGATTCAGAAGATAAAAGTCTATCATATCCGACTTGATCGGCGTAGCGGTCATAAACATTTTCTGCTGGGCGTGATTGGCAAGCGCCAATAATTTCGCATACAGACAGTTGCGGCTCACCAAATAGCGATCTTTCTCCGCCGAACCGGCATTCTTCTCAAAGAGATAAAAGAGGTTATTCTTTTTGCAAGTGTCTTTCGATCCCTCATAATTGGCGGGATTCTTGCTGACGACGTCGATATAATTATGCACTTCGTCCACGATCAATGTCGAGAAGTGCATATCGACCAAGAGGTCGAAATAGGAATAATTCGAGTTCTCTCCCGCCCCGTATAAATACTGGAACACGGGATCTTCGTACGCGAAGAGAGTGTCGCTCATCCAGAAGCGTCCGTCTTTCTTTTCATTACCGACGATCATGACGGAAAAGGTGCTGCGAATGGTCTCGGCGATGGATGATACCAAGATTCGACGCTTTGTCATATCCTTCTCTTTCCCGAGATGCACCGCAACGTCGTCTTTCACCTTCTGACCATAGACGATCTTGAAGAATGCAAATTGAGAGAGGATGCTGTTGCGAAGTAACGTTTTATTCTTCACTTTCGCATAGAACGGCTCCGCCTTCCTTTCCGTGATAGCCGCATAATACGTACTGATGAGGGTGTAGACGCTCTCGGAATCGATGGGGTGCTGCGCTTCCCACTTCAAAAAGTCATTATACTGGGGTATTTCGACGCCGGAAGGCCAGTTGGCGGGATGGACGCTCAAATACTTGCAGATATCTTCGACCAATTTCTTCACGATACGTTTGAAGAAGATCGCACCACCGATCGCAACGTCCGGCGTTGCTTCCAAGTCTTCCTTGCATGAAGCGAATTCTTTCTCGATATAACTGTCCGAGCAAACGTGATCGAAAGCGTCTTGAACAAGCGCATTGAAGTTGGTATTGGGGAAATAGTCGATCCCCTTTATGTCGAGAAGGTCCATGGCGTCAAAAAGAAGAATATTGACGTCTTCTTTGGAGTTGACGGTAACGATCTTCGGGAAACTGTCCTGGTCGTACTTTTCGCGCCCCAAAACCATGCTCTCATAGCAATTCCTGATGCCGAATTTTTGGGAAAGCTCGCTCTCCCATTTGTAGACCATCGTAAGATTCGGAACGAGGATAAGAAGAGACTTCAGCTGTTGCCTGCAAGCGAGCTCGCTGAGGATCATGCCCGCTTCGATCGTCTTACCCATACCGACCTGATCGGACAAGATACCTTTCCTCTTAAAGGTATAGATGAAATCTTTGACTGCCTTTTTCTGATATGCAAAAGGAGTAAATTTCTTACCGCATGCCAGTTTCTCGTACATATCGTTCGGTTCGTTCATCATCAGCGTTTGCTGATTCACGTCCAACGACAAGGCTCTCCCGAGTTCATCCGCCAAAGCGTCGTCTACTTTTCCGTCTGTTTGTCCGTTAAAAACAGCATCTATATCTATTTCGATACTCATGTTCGCTCTCCTTATTCCTCTATGATCTGCGTTTCCTGTCCATTTGCGTCCTGATACTTGATAATGAGCGCACCGTCGATCCTGCGCACTTCTGCGTACAAAGCGTTGGATATCTCACCGTCACTCCCCAGCAATAAGACGTTACAAAGGATATAGTCGCCGTCCACCAATGTCGATGCATTGAGCAACTGGACCAACGCGTTCTTATTGAAGTTCGACGAAGAATCGAAGGTCTTCACGCTATCAACGCCGCCTTTGCGCATATTCAACGTCGCAGAGATATTATAATTTGAAACGGAAACGGGGACACAGTCCACAGCTTCCAAACGCAAAGAACCTGCGTTCAATACGATGCGACACCAACCATCTCGGATGGTGAAGGTGTATATGTCTCCGATCTCGGACTGGCACAGGACCGTATTGTCCGCGTACGTTTCAATATAGGACGTGTATGCGCACATGCGATGGGTGCCGCTCATTTCTTTCCGTAGGAAATACGGATCCTCCTCTTCGAGGTCATACAGCGTGCCGCGAACGACGTCGTCTATTACGAGAGTCACCTTGGAATGATTCGTGACGGTAGCGCCGACTTTTTCCGCCTCGACGTATACGTTGGGCTTATCGATCGGTTTCACGTTGATACTGTATACTCCGGAACTCCTCGCCTCGATATTCTCGGTCGTGTAATAGCGATACACGTCGGCATAGATGGTATAGGTCTTATTTTTGTCCAGTCCTCTGAGATCGCCTTTGCCGTTATCAAGGGGCAACACGACGGAATTCCCGCTATCCGAGACATAACGATAATCGACGCGCTCATGGAGGGGATCATTCGGCGTTAAAGAGATCCTCAGTCCTTCCACTTTGCAATTCTCCGAAGCGGGTGCGGAAGGCAATACGCCCCACACGGCGTAAAGGATCACCGCGGTCTTGGCGGTGTTGTCATTTCGGAACTGTGCATTTTTGGTGTAAAAATGCTCGTTTGCGGTGAGGTCGGCATCGGAGACATACCAGGATCCTTCGTCCTCGTTTGTCGTCCAACCGATATGGACGTAATTCGGCATAAGGACTTGGCTCTGATCGAATTGTTGGGACAGAAGGACAGTCTCCCAATATGCGACCTTTGATTCTATCAGCGCTGGTTCCCCGTTTTGAAGGTTATTCCAGCCCGTAAAATACAGCTTATAGGAATCGACCGTCCAGCCGATCTCCAGCAAACAGATCTTTTTCGCATCATCCAAATAATAATCCGTATCATTGAGCGTCTCTGCGGATCTGCTGACAAAGCTCGATTGTTCGTTCAGGACTTTCTTCTTACTGCCATCCGCCAGTACGGCGTAGATACCGTCAATTTTATATCCCGCATCGCCTCTCAAATTCGACAGCGCGTTCCCTATCTGTGTGCTGAAGCTCTGCATGCCGATGCCTTGGAGCTCATCTCCGAGCTTGGCGGAATAATACAGGTCGTAAACACCGTTATCGCCGCTGATCC
>JAFTBD010000002.1 GCA_017455385.1 Clostridia bacterium | reverse complement strand
TTGAGAAATCATGCTCTGTTTTTTGCAATTCCTTTACGAAAATATCAATATCTTGGAAAAAAGCATCTTTCGTCTTTAACAATTCAGAAGATGCGCTACTCCTTGCCTCTCCGGGATGCCCGGCTACTGCCTTTCTTGCCCTTGCAAATTCAACCAGACTCATAGCATTGGGAGAATGGACAAACTCACTTCTACGACAAAGAGTGTATCCTTCTTTATTAAAGTACTCATTCCATTCACGAACAACAACATTGTTAAATGCAATATCTTCATCCTTTATCGGTTTTTGTCTGTTCAATGCTATACTTATAATATCAGCATCACTTTCTGCCTTTGTTGATTTCTCATTTATTTGAATTATTCTGACAATTACTTTTGCTCTTTTTGAATCTTCTGCTCCCTTTTCCCCATAATAAAAATCTGCAGCAGCACTTATAGTTTGCGCTCCATTAATAATCCAGAAATTCCTTTCGGACTCCCCAGCCCTTTTTAACACGATTTCGTTTGTTCGATCAAAAACTAAATCGGTCTTTTTTATTAATATAGTTATCCCCCCATTTCGAAACCAAAAATGATCCGGGGCTGTTCTTAAAGTTTCTTTTATAGCAGAATCTACACCCATTTGTTCTTTTATCCCAAGACGAAGATTCTTTTTGAATATATCATCCCCAATCTCATTATACAATTCGACAATGTCAAAAAGATTTGCCGTAAACACATATCCCCTTAAAGCGTCGTTATCATTTATGTGACTACGATTGTCTTTGTGAATAAGCATCTCGTAGCGCTTTGCTTTCAATTTATACTCTTTCGTTTTTGTTTTCGCTTCACCGTCCAAATATAAAATAGAACGAATCCTCCTAATGCCACTTATTTTATGTGCGCTTAATTCCTTCTTAAATTGAACAGGATTTGAAAGAATGCTCGCTATCTCAATACGACTTTTTACATTTCGAAAAAACCAAACAATATTAATTATACGTAAAAGTTTTTTTTCTTTTATTTTTGACAATTCCTTCGCCGCTATTTCAACTATTTTATCGCGAGAGAAGCCATCTTCATTAAGGCGAATTAAAAGCATAAACTCTTCCCCTTGCGTAATACCGAGGGTCTCTGAATTCTCTACAACAATCGGATCTCTATTTTGCACAAAGCTGCGGAGCAGAAGAGGATCTTGTTTCCATACTTCCTCATCGCTATCTAATCCAAAGTTGTATAATGCTTCCGAAATATAATTAACATATCTTCTGTTGATCTCTGTTATCATTTGTCTTCCCCTTTTAATTCAAAACTTCAAACTCTCCGATATTTCTATCCCTTCCACTTTTAATTCTTCGATAAATACCGTTAGTAAACGATTATACTCTCTGATAATGTCAATTCTATCTTTTTGCGCATCAATACTATATCTCTTCAATTCATTATTGATTTCCGAATTTCTTTCTACCATTTCAATAAAAACTTCAAAGGAACTCTTATAGCTATTTATTATCATTTCCATCTTCTGAATTGCGTTATAAAAATCTCTTTCATGCTTTTTTCTTTCAAATGCAACTATAAAATCGGAGAAATAGTCCAATTCATCCGAAAAGGTGTTAAAAACTGACTCTATTTCACCATCGATACTAAAATCCTCAGTAATAAGAATTTTATTTTTCTCCGATAAGTCGTCAACATAATTCGTTATCTCAGGGAAAACAAAACTTTTACTTAATCCAAACAACGCAACCAATTCTTCTCTAATGGTCTTTTTGGCGCTGTATGGGATTTCTATTCTATCAAACATATATTGCGGGATTCTTTCTGCATCGTTTCCCTGAAACAAAATAAATGCACCTTGTTGTGCAATTATCCTATTATTTAGTTTAGTGTGATCAATCATCTTGTGTGTCTTAGCAAAGATCGGTTGGTTCAACCAAGTTGTTTTATTTATAATTGCGTCATAATTATCAACCGTATTGGATGCGCTTGGACTAAAGAGCTTATCCACATAAAACACATATACCGCACCGTCTTTGTCATCATATGCAGTTACTTCTTTGTGATAATACGGAGTAACTGCAAAGTACAGTGCTATTAAAGAATTGTATGAAACGTCCAATAGCCTACTTGGAAACTCTCCATGCTGTGCCTCAATGGCCGTTTCAAGATAGTTATCTCCTTTCGACAGCTTGTTTTGCTTAATTGCATTATATAAACTCTTCTCGTAATATACATTATCCGACAAATCTTTCCTTCTAAAAATACTCGGAATGCATGAACTCTCTTCATACAATTCAGGTTCTCCACGGTATAAAAAGATTCTATGCGGTTCCTTTTTGTTTTTAATTAGCGAATTAACTGCGTCGATATAAAAAAACTCAACGGGAACTAAAAAAAGCATATAATCAAAACGAGATAACAGAAAAAGAGTTTAAACAAGAAATAAAGGGAATGACTTTAAAATTCACACAAGAGGCATTTTCTATCCCTAATAAACATAAAGGGACAATCTCATTATTTCCAGAACATACACCCATAGATCAATGTGATTACGATAGGCTTGTTTACGATACATATGATTATTTGGATAAAGTTATTTCACTATCTCTTGTTGATCCTATTAACGCAGGATTAGAGATTTATTATAATGCGACTACCGATTTACGAGCAAAAGCCTTGCAAAACTACATAAAATACGGAACTAACAGCCAATTTGATATTCTATTGTTAAGATATGGATTTGATTTTGAAGATCACGAATGGATAACTCCATGTATTGATTCAATTACCGATGATGGAATTGTTTTTAACAAACGTATTGATAATTTGACGCAAGAACAATACAAACAAATAGAGCGATATCTATAGACCAAAATGATTGTTCTTTTTAGCTCATCTGTTGCCCACCACTTGACAATAAAACGAACTCTCGGTGCAAGCCGGGAGTCGTTTTATTTATTACGAGGGATTTCTTCGGTATCAAAATCAATAGAACATTTTAACGCATCAAGCCAGGCTAACCGCTTGGCTTTTTCATGTATTAACAAAATGCCTTCCTAAAAAAATTTTGAAAAAGTATTCACCTATGATATCCGAACACTTCCGTGAATTTGGAAATAATACGGATAGGTCTATTTTTTGCAAGCAACTAACGCGAGTGCTTTGGCCCTTTTTTCTTAACAAAGGACAGAGAGCATATTGACTTCCCACCCCGGGATATGGTATGAAGGAAGGGAGGAGGGATGACAAATGAAGGCGAATAGGAGCAAAAGGATATGGCTCACAGTCATAGCGATCATTGTCATAGCGATCATCATGGGCACTTTTACCGCTTGTAACGACTCCCCGACGGGGGACGAGGAGGTCGTGGTCGAGAGCGGCGTGAAATACGTCGCGCACCGCGGCTACAGCTACCGCTATCCGGAGAACACGGAGGCATCCTTCCGCGCGGCGGCGGAGCTTGGTTTCTACGGCATCGAGACGGACATCCGCAAAACGAAAGACGGCTACTACGTCTGCAACCACAACGACACCGTCAAGTACGCGGACGGCTCTTCCCTGAAGATCGCCGACAACGACCTCGCCACGCTCACCGCGAAGCCTGTCGAGAACACCAAAACGAGCACCCCTGCCCATCTCTGCACCTTCGAGACCTACCTGCAGGCGTGCAAGTCGGGCGGCAAGGTGGCGGTCATCGAGCTGAAAGACTATTTCTCAAAGAGCGAATTCCTGAACGTTCTCCGCATCGTGGACGAAACGTACGACCGCAAGCAGATCACCTTTATTTCTTTCTCTTACGTCACGCTGAAAGAAGCGCAAAAGGCGGATCCGACCGTCCCGCTCCAGTACCTCTCGCAAACCCCGAACGACGCCCAATTCGCGCAATGCCTCAGAAACAATATCAGCATCGACGTCAAGCTCTCCGCGGACCCCGAGAAGAACGTCGTGACCGAGGAACTGGTGACGACATTTCATAATGCGGGGCTTACCGTGAACGTATGGACGATCGACACGGACGCGGATCTCGCCGCCGCGCGCGAATACGGCGCGGACTACATCACGACAGACCTTTTCCACAATTGATCCCCTGCCCCGTCGCGGGCGCGGAAAGCCGACGATCCGACAACAAAGAACGCCTTCGTTCATTCGCGAAGGCGTTTTTCTTATATTGTCGTACGTTTCTTATTTATGCGCTTCAAGGACGGAGAGAAGGGCGCGGACGGTATCCAGCGAGGTCATCATCTGCACGTTGCTCTCGATGGCGGCGCGGCGGATGGTCTCGCCGTCGATGTAATGCACGCCCGACAGGATGGCGCGGGTATTCACGACGTAGGTCGCCTTCCCTGCGCGGATGTAATCCTCCACCTCGTTGCTCCCCTCGCTCGGCTTGCCGAGGTGGGTGGTGGCGAAGCCTTTCTCCACGAGGAACTTGGTGCTGAGACCGGTGGACGCGAAGCTGAACCCGAGGGCGGCGAAGCGCTTGATGAGCGGGAGAGCCTCCTCTTTGTCCTCATCCGCCAAGGTGAGGAGCACCGTGCCGGAACGTTTGATCTTCGTGCCTGCCGCGATGAATGCTTTCTCGAATGCCTGCGTGAGGGTCGCGCCGCAGCCGATCGCCTCGCCCGTGGACTTCATCTCGGGGGACAGATAGGCGTCCAAGCCGCGAAGTTTATGGAAGGAGAAAACGGGGACTTTCACGAAATAGGCGCCCGCCTTCTCGCGATAGCCGACGTAGCCCTGCTCTTTCAATGTCTCGCCGAGGATGACCTTGGTGGCGACATCCGCCACGGAGATACCCGTTGACTTCGAGAGGAAGGGAACGGTACGGGAAGAACGGGGATTGACCTCGATAACGTAAACGTTCTCGCCATCCACGATGTACTGCACGTTGAAAAGCCCTTGGATGCCGATGGCGAGCCCGAGCTTCTCTGTGTAATCCAGCACCGTCTGCTTCACGGAATCCGTGAGGGAGAAAGACGGATAGACCGAGATGCTGTCGCCCGAATGCACGCCCGTGCGCTCTACGAGCTCCATGATGCCGGGGACGAAGACCGTCTCGCCGTCCGAGATGGCGTCCACCTCCACCTCTTTGCCCTTAATATACTTGTCGATGAGGACGGGATGGGACGCGTCGATGCTGACCGCCTCGGAGAGATATTTGCGCAGTTCCGCTTCCTTGGAAACGATCTGCATCGCCCTGCCGCCGAGGACGAAACTCGGACGCACCAGCAAGGGATAGCCGATCTCCGCCGCCGCTTTGACGCCGCTCTCCACGTCCGTCACAGCCGTACCACGCGGACGGGGGATGCCCACCGAAGCGAGGAGCTCGTCGAAAAGCTCGCGGTCTTCCGCCTTGTCGATCGCCGCCTTGCCCGTGCCGAGCAAGGTCACGCCGCGCGCGTCAAGGGGCGCCGCAAGGTTTATCGCCGTCTGCCCGCCGAGGGATGTGATGACCCCTTCCGCGCCCTCGAAATCCAAGACGTTCATCACGTCTTCGGGGGTCAGCGGGTCGAAATACAGCTTGTCCGCCGTGGTGTAATCGGTGGAAACGGTCTCGGGGTTATTATTGATAATGATGGACTCGTAGCCCGACGCCTTGATGGTCTTCACCGCGTGGACGGTGGAATAGTCGAATTCGATGCCCTGCCCGATACGGATGGGTCCCGCGCCGAGACAGACGATCTTCTTTTTATCCGTCTTGACGGAGTCGTTGACGCCGCTATACGAAGAATAGAAGTACGGGATGTATTTGCCGGTATGGAGGGTGTCCACCATACGGAAAACGGGCTTGATGCCGTGCTCTTTACGGAACGCCGAGACCTCCGCCTCGGTGACGTTCCACAGCCTCGCCGCGTAGCCGTCCGAGAAGCCCATTTTCTTGGCTTTCAGGAGCTCGTCCGCCGAGAACGGCGCCGCCTTGAGGGCATTCTCCTCCGCGATGATCTTCGCGATGGACTCGATGAAGAAAGGAGTGATCATCGTCACTTTCGCCACGTCCTCTACCGCCGCGCCGCGGGACAAAAGCTCCGCGATGGCGAAGAAATTATCCGCGCGGAAAACCTTGATGTAGTCGAAAAGCGCCTCGACCGACATATCGTCGAACTTGGGATGGTAAAGGTGATTCACCTTGACCTCCAAGGAGCGCACCGATTTCAGAATGCACTCTTCGAGATTGGACCCGATGCCCATGACCTCGCCCGTCGCTTTCATCTGCGTGCCGAGCAGGTTTGACGCCGTGGTGAACTTGTCGAAGGGGAAACGGGGAAACTTGGCGACGATGTAGTCCAAGGAAGGCTCGGTGATCGCCTTGCCGCCCGCCACCTCGATCTCGGGGAGCGTCATGCCGAGCGCCACTTTCGCCGTGACGCGGGCGATGGGATAGCCGCTCGCCTTGGACGCGAGCGCCGAGGAACGCGACACCCTCGGATTCACCTCGATGAGGAAGTATTCTTTCCCTTTGGGCGCGAGGGCGAATTGCACGTTGCAACCGCCTGCGATCTCGAGTTCTTTAATGATCTTGATGGCGCTGTCATTCAGCATTTTGAGCTCGTCGGGCGCGAGGGTCAATATCGGGGCGACCACGATGGAATCGCCGGTATGCACGCCGACGGGGTCCACGTTCTCCATCCCGCAGATGGTGATGGTATTCCCCTCTTGGTCACGCATGACCTCGAATTCGATCTCTTTATACCCCTTGACGCTCTTCTCGATGAGCACCTGACTGACGGGAGAGAGGCGCAATCCGTTCGTGGCGACCTCGATGAGCTCCGCTTCGTTCTCGGCAAAGCCGCCGCCCGTACCGCCGAGGGTGAATGCGGGACGCACCACCACCGGATAGCCGATGTCGGACGCCGCCTTGATCGCCTCTTCCAAATTATACGCGATCTCGGAGGGGATAACGGGCTCGCCGATCCTCTCGCACATTTCCTTGAAAAGTTCGCGATCCTCCGCCAAACGAATGCTCTTGACGTCAGTGCCGAGGAGCTCCACGCCGTATTTCTCCAGAATGCCCTTATCCGCGAGCTCGATGGCGAGATTCAGCCCCGTCTGCCCGCCGATACCCGGCACGAGCGCATTGGGTCGCTCCTTCTTGATGACTTCCTCGATATAAGGCACGGTCAGAGGCTCCATATAGACCTTGTCCGCGATCTCGCTGTCCGTCATGATGGTGGCGGGATTGGAATTCACGAGTACGACCTCGTAGCCCTCTTCGCGGAGCGCCAAGCACGCCTGCGTGCCCGCATAGTCGAACTCCGCCGCCTGCCCGATCACGATGGGTCCCGACCCGATGATGAGCACCTTCTTGATATCTTTCCTTTTCATATATTCTCCTATTTATCCGACCATTTCGAATAAATCCTTATTTCTGTTCCCTGCCCTTTTCAAGGACGTGGAGTCCTCTATCCTATCCTTTCTCTCTTAAAGTACGGAGGCGCATTTTCTCTCCCACCGTTCTCTTATCCACCGTTCTCTTATCCACCATTCTCTTATCAAGGACGGCGGAGAGTGGTGCAGAGGCAAGCGCTCTCCGAGCCGCCGAGTAGGAGCGTACTTCCTGTACGTGACTGCTTGGCGGCGAGGTAGTTAGCGAAGCATATGCGCCGCTATACGCCGTCCTTGACAAGAGAACAGGCGATGACGGCTTTTATAGTATGCAGGCGGTTCTCCGCCTCGTCAAACACCACCGACTGCTCCCCGAGGAACACCTCGTCCGTGACTTCCATATCCTCCAGCCCGAAACGCTCTTTCATCTCCCGACCGATCTCGGTGCCGAGGTCGTGAAACGCGGGCAGACAATGCATAAAGATCGCGCCCTTATTCGCGCGCGCCATCACGGCGCCCGTTACCTTATACGGGGAGAGATCCGCGATACGCTTCTCCCACACCTCGGGAGGTTCGCCCATGCTGACCCACACGTCGGTGTAGATAACGTCCGCGCCCACGCTGCCTTTGGCGGGGTCTTCCTCGAAACGGAGAACAGAACCCGTCTCCTTCGCGATCTCTCGGCATTTCTCGATGAGGGCTGCGTCGGGGAAATACTTCGCGGGACAGCACGCCGTAAAGTTCATGCCCATTTTCGCCGCGCCGACCATCAGGGAGTTGCCCATATTGTAGCGGGCGTCCCCGTAATAGGCGAGGGTGAGCCCTTCCACCTTGCCGAAATGCTCCCGCACGGTCAAGAGGTCCGCGAGGATCTGGGTGGGGTGAGACTCATTCGTGAGTCCGTTGAAGGTGGGCACGCCGGAATACTTCGCGAGCGCCTCCACGATCTCCTGCCCGTAGCCGCGGTACTCGATGGCGTCGAACATCCTGCCGAGCACCTTCGCGGTGTCCTCGATGCTCTCCTTCTTGCCGATCTGCGAGCTTTTGGGGTCGAGATATACCGCGTGCATTCCGAGGTCCGCCGCCGCCACTTCGAAGGCGCAACGGGTACGAGTGGAGGTCTTCTCGAAGATCAACGCGATATTCTTCCCACGCAGGAAGTCATGCACCTCGCCCTTCCTCTTCTTATCTTTGAGCAGGGCGGCGACGCGCAGATATTCCTCGACCTCCTCTTTGGAGAGATCCAACATTTTCAAAAAGTTCTTCTTGTAAAGGGTCATAACGCCTCCTTGACGGACTCTAAAAGCACGTCGATCGCCTTATCGATCAAGGCGTAGGGGATATTCAGCGCGGGGAGCAGGCGGATCTTGTCTTTCGCGGTCAGGAAGAGGACGCCCTTCTCGAGACAGCTCATCACGACCTTCTTCGCGTCCGCGAGCGTCTTGACGCCGAGCATCAAGCCCATCCCCGTCACCCCGAGGATGCCCGTGGCTCCCGCGAGTTTGCTTTTGATATATTCGCCCTTCTTCGCGACTTCCGCGAGGAGAGCGTCGTCTATACGCTTCACAATGGAGAGCGCGCCCGCCGCCACGACGGGATTACCGCCGAAGGTGGAGCCGTGGTCGCCTCTGCCGAGGACGTCCGCCGTCTTCTCTCCGAAGAGGCAAGCGCCGATGGGCAGACCGCCGCCCAAGCCTTTCGCCGTGGTGACGATGTCGGGGAGAACGCCGAATGCCTGATAGGCGAAATAATGCCCCGTCCGACCGTTCCCCGTCTGCACTTCGTCCGCGATGACGAGGAAGTCGTACTTCTCTTTGAGCTCGAAGATCTTCCGCACGAAAGCGGCGTCCAAGGGGTTCACGCCCCCTTCACCCTGCACGAACTCCACCATCACGGCGCAGGTCTTCTCATTTACGAGCGCTTCGAGCGCCGCCGCGTCGTTGATGGGCGCATAGGAGAATCCTCCGGTAAAAGGATCGAAATGTTTATGGAATACGTCCTGTCCCGTGGCGGAGAGA
This sequence comes from Clostridia bacterium, assembly GCA_017455385.1. Classification (GTDB taxonomy): domain Bacteria; phylum Bacillota; class Clostridia; order Christensenellales; family CAG-1252; genus CAG-1252. The sequence goes on along the minus strand of JAFTBD010000002.1, from coordinate 23,611 downwards.
GTGGTGACTGTGCGGCCGTGGAAAGAGCCTTGGAGGGTGACGATGTTAAAAGCGCCCTCGCCTTTATGCTCCACGCCCCACTTGCGAGCCGTCTTGATGGCGCACTCGTTGGCTTCCGCGCCGCTATTGCCGAAAAAGACTTTCTTCAATCCGGATTTTTTCGCCAAGGCTTCGGCGAGATCCGCCGCCGGAGCGCTGTAATAGAGGTTGGACGTATGCTGAAAAGCGTCCAGTTGCGCCTTGACCGCCGCATTGTATGCTTCGTCCGCATAGCCGAAGGTATTGACCGCGATGCCCGCGCCCATGTCGATATATTCTTTGCCGTCCGCGCCGTACGCGACGGAGCCCGCGCCATGCACGATCTCCACGGGGAAACGGGCGTAGGTATTCGCTATGTAGGCTTGATCTTTCTCTACGGTATTCATTATTACTCCACAAACATCGTGCCGCTACCTTCGTCGGTCAGGAGCTCCATCAAGATGGAATGCGGCACCCTGCCGTCCATAATGATCGCCCTCTTGACGCCCTGCTTGATGGCGGTGATACAGCACTCCACTTTCGGGATCATGCCGCCCGAAATGATGCCTTCTTGATATAGCCTCTCCGCATCGGAGATATGGATCTCGGGGATCAGCGAGGAGGGATCGTCCTTGTCGCGGAGCACGCCGCTGATATCGGTCATCATAATGAGCCTCTTCGCGGAGAGTGCGCCCGCAAGATACGCCGCCGCGGTGTCGCCGTTGATATTATAGGTCTGTCCGTCTTCGCCCGTGGCGATGGTGGACACGACGGGGATATACCCTTTTTCGAGCAAGTCGAAAACAGGCTTGATATTGATCTTCTCGATCTCGCCCACGTAGCCGAGCTTCTCGTCTTTCTGCTTCGCGACGATGAGCTTGCCGTCGATGCCCGAGATGCCCATCGCCTTGCCGCCCTTGGACTCCAAGAAACGCACGAGCGACTTATTGATCTTGCCCGCGAGCACCATCTGCACCACGTCCACCGTGTCTTTATCCGTCACGCGGAGACCGTCCACGAAGGTGGGAGACAGCCCGAGCTTATTCATCACCGCGGAGATCTCGGGACCGCCGCCATGCACGAGCACGACCTTCACCCCGATGAGGGAGAGAAGGGTCACGTCCTCCATGACCTGCTCTTTCAAGGCTTCGTTTATCATCGCATTGCCGCCGTATTTCACCACGACGATCTTGCCGACGTACCTCTTGATATAGGGAAGCGCCTCTGTCAGCACTTCCGCCCTTTCTTTATTGGAAAGATCCATACTGCCTCCTTATCAGGTGCGATAATCGCCGTTGATACGCACGTAATCATAGGTGAGATCGGAGCCCCAAGCGACCGCCCCGAAGGAGCCGTCATGCAAGGTGACCGCGATCGTGATCTCTTTCTCGGACAAGATCTCTTTCGCCACGTCCTCCGAGAAGTCCACCGAGGCGCCGTCTTTACAGACGAGGATCTCGCCTTTCCGGGAGACGAAAGAAACGTCCACTTGATTGACGTCCACGTCCGCGCCGGAATAACCGATGGCGCAGAGCACCCTGCCCCAGTTCGCGTCCGAGCCGAACATCGCCGCTTTGACGAGGCTGGAACAGATGACCGCTTTCGCCGCTTTCTTCGCATCCGCGAGGGTCTTCGCGCCGCAGACGGAACACTCGAGGAACTTCGTGGCGCCTTCGCCGTCCGCCGCGAGCGCTTTGCAAAGGGAAACGGTAACGGTATTGAGCGCCTTCATAAAGAGAGCGAAGTCCTCATTCTCGCTGTCGATCATCGGATTGCCCGCGAGACCGTTCGCGAGAATGGTCACCATATCGTTGGTGGATGTGTCGCCGTCCACGCTGACCATATTGAAACTGCTCTGCACGTCGGTGGAGAGCGCCTTTTGGAGCATCGCCGAGGAGATGGCGCAGTCGGTGGTCAGGAAAACGAGCATCGTCGCCATATTGGGATGGATCATGCCGCTCCCTTTCGCGATGCCGCCGAGGGTGACCTCTTTGCCGCCGATCTCGACGGTGATGGCGATCTCCTTCTTCACGGTGTCGGTGGTCATGATCGCCTCCGCCGCACGGGGGGAGCCGTCCTTGGAGAGATCCTTCACCAAGGCGGGGATGCCCTCCGCAAAGGGTTCTATCGACATGGGCTGACCGATGACTCCGGTGGACGCCACGACGACGTCGTCCGCGGGGATGCCGAGCTCGGCAGCGAGAAGCGCCGCGGTCTCTTCCGCGATCTCCACGCCGTTCGCATTGCAGGTATTCGCGTTGCCGCTATTGATGATACAAGCCTGCGCCGTGCCGTTTGCCAAATGCGCTTTGGTGACGAGGAGAGGGGCGCCTTTCACGAGGTTCGTCGTATAGACCGCCGCCGCCTGCGCCTGCACCTCCGACCAAATGAGCCCGAGGTCGCGCTTGCTCCTGCTCTTGCGGATGCCGCAATGCACGCCGCCCGCCGTAAATCCTTTCGCGGCTGTGACGCCGCCCGTAACTACTATCATACTTCCTCCTGTCATTCGCCCATAGGGCGAAAGAGTATTATAATTTCAAACCGGTGCATTCGTCCGCACCGAGCATAAGATTCAGGTTCTGTATCGCCGCACCGCTCGCCCCTTTGCCGAGGTTATCGAAGGAGGCGACCGCCACGATGCGATCCTCATTCCCAATCACGGAGACGATCATTCCGTCCCTGCCCGCCATCATATCGGCGGCGAGCATCGGGGTGTCGACGTCTTGATAACGCACAACGCCGCCCCTAAAAAGGTCGCGATAGACTTCTTTCAGCCCTTCCGCGCCGCAAGAGAGCCAATCGGGCGAGAGCGGAACGGAGACCTGCATCCCGCGGGGGAAAGCGCCTACTACGGGAAGGAACGCGGGGGCGCGCTCGATGCCCGTCACGGCGACCATCTCTTTGAGATGCTTGTGCTGCTGGGTGAGCGCGTACTGCCGCGGCGCGTCCAAAGCGCCTTGCGCCGCCTCGTAATCCGCGATCATCTTCTTGCCGCCGCCGGTATAGCCCGTCAGGGAGAACGCGGAGAGGGGCGCCGCCTTATCCAGTACACCCGCCTCGACGAGAGGCGCCACGAGGGCGATGAACCCACTGGCGTGACAGCCGGGATTCGCCACGTACTTCGCCGCGCGGACCTTCTCTCGCTGTCCTTTCAGCTCAGGAAAACCATACACGAAGCGGGGATCGGTGCGGTGCGCCGTGGAGGCGTCGATGAGCTTACCCGTTCCCTCTTCCGCGAATGCCACCGCCTCCACCGCCGCCTGATCGGGCAGACAGAGCACGGTCAGATCGGACGAGAGGATGGCTTCCTTACGGGCAGAGGGGTCTTTGCGAAGGTCGTCGCCGAGAAGAACGAGGGTGATATCCGCCCTCTCTCTGAGCCTGCTCACGATCTCGAGTCCCGTCGTGCCTGCGCTTCCGTCCACAAATACTTTCATTCTTTCGCTCCTCGCGGGTGCGTGCACCTTGCTCTCATTATATATCGCGCGCGCAATTCGGTCAAATATTTTTTGCATATTTTTCAAAATAATCTATATATTTAGTTTTTATGCATTATTTTTTGCATATTTTTAATGTTTTATTCATATTTTAATCGCTTTTCATCCTTTCCGCGTTTGCGCGTCCCGCCCGAACGGCAGGAAAAGGCTATCTCCGAGAGACGCCGAGCGAGAGAAGACGAGACGCCCGTCACGGTCAACGCCGACCGAAACGCCGTTCGGGGATTTACAAAAGAGAGGTTTTTTGATATACTTTCATTCGGAACCGTCTCGTTTCCGCGGCGCGAAAAGGAAAGCAGATGCGGTCGGTTCGGACGATCAACGTCACACGAAAAGGAGAAAAGATATGCTGATCGGAGAAAGCTCGGGACGTTCCGTAGACCTCGTGGTACCGGTGGATGCGACAAGCAGCTCGTGGCTCGCGCTCGACTCCTACAAACAGAAGATCAAAGATGCGCTGCGCATACTCGAGCCGGGGCTACCGCAATTCTACGCTCGGATCACGAGCTTGCGCGTCAAGGTCATCGGGTATCGAGATTACCTCGCCGATCCGGAGCCGATGCTCATCTCCCCTTTTTTCCGCATCCCCGATGAGACCCCCGCTCTTTTCGATTACCTCGATACGATCGAGGCGAAAGGCGGCGGAGAGACCCCGCAAGAGAGTGCGCTCGAGGCGCTCGTCCTCGCGATGCGTTCGGACTGGACGAATGAAAGCCTCTCCCGCCAGGTCATTCTCTTATTCGCGGACGCAGATCCGCTCCTGCCCGAAGAATGCGGCGTTCGCCCCGAAGGCATGCATCGGAGCGTAGAGGAACTGTATCGGTGGTGGAATACGGGGCTCCCCGAAGCGGGAAGCTCATTCGATCCCCGCAAGGCTCGACTCATCATCGCAATGAACGATGCGGATCAGTCGCATTCCCGCTTTCCCACGTGGGAAGATTTCCCGCAGAACTGTCACAATTGCGTCTACGTTCCCATCAAGAGCCCAAAGGACTGGGCGAACGTCGATGAGGTATTGGATCTGGCGGTCCGATAGTAAGAGCGAACGCAAAAGGGTCTATCACACCACCCGATCGGACGAGAAAACAGACCGCGCGGAGCGCGGAACGAGGAGAATGAATATGCATACATACGTACCCCATCCCATAGACACGTCGGACGTCGTGCTCCCCGAGGAGCTCATCGCCCTCTCGGAGAAGATCGCCGAGAACGTCCACGAAGTGTGGTCTGTTGGCAGGATGAAAGAAGGCTGGAAATACGGCCCCGTCAAAGACCTCGAAAAGAAAGAGACGCCTCAGCTCGTCGCCTACTCCGATCTCCCCGAATCCGAGAAGTCTTTCGACCGAAACACCGCCTTTGAGACGCTGAAACTCATCACCAAGCTCGGCTTCAAAATAGAGAAAAAATAACAAGGTCTCGTCGCGCGTTATAAATAACGCCGCTACGACATAACTCTTCTTATACAAAAAGATGGCGATCCGTTTCGCCATCTTTTTTTTGCTTTATTCCCTTATAAGCCGTGTCGTATCATTCCCCTGCCGCCATCATGTGGAGGTTGCGGACGGAGGGGTCTTTGATCTTGCCGTTCACGCAGTAGGCGAAAGAGTCGAGGTGCAAGCCGTCGTAATCCGAGAGCGCCTGACGGCGGATCTCATCGCCGAGGCGGGCATTGATCGAACGGATCTTGCTCCGCTTCTCCACCGTTTCCGCGATGCCGTTGCCGTTGCTGATGAGGTACTCGAGGTCCTCGCGAAGGACGGCGAAATGCGGCAAGTCGTTGAGGGCGCGGAAGACCCATTTATAATAGGGCTTGTAGCGCTTCTCCAAGAGGAAACAAACCGAAATAACGTTCTTGACGTACTCATAGATCGCGAGCTGTGCCGCCGCCGTGTCGCCGCGGGAGAGCTGCCGCTCGTAATTGTAATTCGACGCTTGCTCGGCGAGCATCAAGGCGCCTGCGAGCTTCTTCAAACGGACGTCCTCGGGGAAATACGCAAGCCGCGCGCGGATATCCCGCACCGTGCCGACGTCGTCGCGAAAGAGCTTGCCGTTCGTGGCTTCCAAGAGGTAATTCTCGGGGATCTTCATCCACGCTTCAAGGGACAATGTCCCTTCGGGATCCCCTACTTTGGAGCGGAAAAAGTCCGCCGTACGGATGACGCCGTGACGCCCCGTGTCGTAGGAAACGTCCTTATTCCGTTTGAGTCCCATGAATTCGTCGGGGAGCTTCCCATAGGCGCGCTCCAAGCGGAAAGCCGTCCGCCTGTCCACCACCTCTTCGGGCGGGAGAAAGAGTATGAATCCCGGCTCGAAGTCGTGATCCCGCGAGGTGTCGTCATCATAACCGTAGCATTCCGAGCCGCTGCCCATCAGCCCCACGGCGACGATCTCCTCGAGCTCGGGGAACTCCGTGCGCATCATCTCCGCGCCGAATGTTTCGTAATATTTCTCCGCTATCTCCAGTCCTTTCATACCTTCCCTCCGTAGATGCGCTTCGACCTATCTTTCAGCTCCGCTTCGACGGCGAACCACCCGTAATAGCCGAATACCGACGCGCATTTCTCCGCGACGAAGGCGTAATTGCCGTCCTGCGGCAGGTCGCTCCCGAGGAGGAGTTTCTCGGCGTTCGCGAGGCGCGCTTCGATCTCTGACTCCCCTTCTTCGAGCCCGTACTGCGCCTCCGCGAGGGTGGCGAGATTCAGCTCGGTGATGGCGCGCTCCGGTTCGCTGCCCTCGACATTTGCGAGCACCGCAAGCGCTTTCAGATACAATTCCCGCGCTTCCTCATACCGTTTGAGGTCGACGAGGGCGAGAGCGAAATTATTATAAAGTCCCGCGACGCGGCTGTCGTCCGAGGGGAGTTTCTCCTCGTAGATCCCGCGCGCTTCCTCGAAAAGAGGCACGGCATCCGCCGCTTTGCCGAAAGCTTTATACACCGTGGCGACATTGAGGAGCGCGGTGGCGGCGCTGACCGTCCCGCGTAGTTCCAAAAGGTCGATGAGACGGAGGGTGCGCGCGGCGGCGGCAAGGGCTTCTTCTCCCTTGCCGAGCTTCCGATACAGTCCCATACACTCTTCGCGCAGGCTGAATTCACCGCGGAGATCGTTCCCCTGCTTCGCCTCTTCCAGCCAATAGAGCAGGTGGCGCTCGGCGCCCGCATAGTCGTTATGCGAGAGGTACTCGTCCAGTTTCGTGATGACGCGCCCGAGATCGATGGGGCGCACGTTGTCCGACTTGTACTGATCCACGCAGAACGGGCATTGCGGATCGGTGTAATCGGTGACGTCCATTTCCACAGGCTTTTTATCCTCGCTCATATCATTCTCCTTTCCTCAATTCCGAGGCGATGTAGTCCGCGTAGAGGGACGCGACGTCCGCTCCCGTGACTTTCTCGATCAAACGAAATCCCGCATTGGAATTCACTTCCGTCACGAGATACCCCCTGTCGCTCTCGAGGATATCCACCCCCGCATAGCACAGTCCGAGGGCGCCCGCAACAGAGGCTGCCAATGCGGCAAGTTTCTCGGTGACGGGGATCGCTTCGCCCCATCCGCCGAGCTCCGCATTCGCGCGGAATTCCCCCGCGGCAGAGGCGTGACGACGCATGGCGGCGACCGCCTTCCCCCCGATAACGATGACTCTGATGTCGGTGGCGCCGCATTCGACGTATTCTTGGTAAATATGCGGCTCGAGCCTGAGCGCCGCCCTCTTCGCGAGAAACTCTTCCCTATTCCGAACGAGCCACACCTGCTTGCCGAAAGCGCCGTAGCAATTCTTGACCACGACGGGATAGCCGAGCAGGCGCTCCGCTTTCTCTGCGAAATCGTCCTCTCCCTCTGTAAAACGGAGCGGCGAGGAGATCGTGCGGGGCTGTGGGATCCCCGCGGCGGCGAGCGCGATATGAGTCAGCATCTTGTCGTCGGCGAGGCGAATGCTCTCCGCGCTGTTGAAAAGGCGCACTCCCTGCACTTCGAGCATACGCGCGACGTGCATATCTTTATCGAGAAAAACGGCGAAGTCCAAGGCATATTCGCCCTTGACTCCGTCGTCGATCCGCATACATAATTCGTCCGCGCGTAGTACGCGAACGTCGATGCCGCGCTTTCTAAGCTCCGCCGCGATATTCTCCGCGCCTGCGTCCCCGCCGCGCCAAAAAGCATTGACGATGACCGCGCCCTTATACATTCTCGATGTCATAAGGCGTGACTTGGTACACGTAATAGTTCAGCCAGTTATAGAAAATGAGATTCGCGGTGCTGCGCCAGCTGAAATTCACCGCGTCGCCGCGCTCCGTGAAATAACGAACGGGGGGCTCGATGGGGTCTCCCTTGTCGAGGTCGCGCTTGTATTCCTTATAGAGAGTGTCGCGGTCGTACTCCGAGTGTCCCGTCAAGAATATTTTCTTATTGTCGCGGCTCTTGATGACGGAGATGCCGCAATCTTTTCCCCTCGCGAGGATCTCCAAATCGGGCACCGCCTGCGTCGCGGCTTGGTCGATCTCGGTATGGCGGCTCATCGGGATATTGAAAGTGTCGTCCAGCCCCTTGAGGAGAGGATCGAATGGGTTCACCGCCGCATTCTCGTATATGCCGAAAAGCTTCTTCGGCAAAAGGTACTTCTTGATCCCGTAATGGTAATAGAGAGCCGCTTGCGCCCCCCAGCAGATATAGAGGGTGGACGTGACCGCCTTCTCCGCCCAGTCGAAGATCTCGGTGAGCTCCGTCCAGTATTTGACCTCCTCGAAGGGGATGGTCTCCACCGGAGCGCCCGTGACGATGAGCCCGTCGAACTTCTTATCCTTCACCTCGTCGAAGGTCTTATAGAAACGGGAGAGGTGCTGTCCCGACACGTGGGTGGGGGTGTAGCTGTCCGTCTTGATAAGAGTCACTTTGACCTGCAAAGGAGAGTTGCTGACAAGACGGAGGAGCTGTGTCTCCGTCTCGATCTTGGTGGGCATGAGATTCACGATCGCGATCTCTATCGGGCGAATGTCCTGCGTCTCGGCGCGGACGTCCCCCATCACGAATATATTCTCATCCGAGAGTATTTTATAAGCCGGAAGCGCTTTCGGAATGACGATCGGCATAGTGTTCTCCTTCGTCGCGGAATTTTACTTGTTCAGCGACTGTTCGATGTCTTGATAGATGTCCTCCGCGTCTTCGAGACCGACGGAGAGACGGATGAAATCCTCGCTGATACCGCAATCGATGAGCTCTTGGTCCGAGAGCTGACGATGGGTGGTGGAGGCGGGATGCAAGACGCAGGTGCGGCTGTCCGCGATGTGGGTGAGCTGACGGATGAAGCCGAGGTTACGGATGAAATCCGCCGCCTTCGCCCTGCCGCCTTTCACGCCGAAGCAGACCATGCCGCCGAAGCCGCCCTCGAAATACTTCGCCGCCATCTCGTGATTCTCGTCATCCTTGAGTCCGCAGTATTTCACCCACGAGACTTTGTCGTTCTTCTTGAGCTTCTCGGCGACGTACATCGCGTTCTCGCTGTGTTTCTTCATGCGGATCGCGAGGGTCTCGGTGCCGAGATTGGTGAGGAACGCATTGAAGGGGCTGGGGCTGGAGCCGATGTCGCGCATCAGTTGCATCCTCGCTTTGAGGGCGAATGCCGCCGGACCGCCTTCGTCCACGTACACCGTGCCGTGATAACTCTCGTCGGGGGTGGTGAAGTCTACATAACGGGGGTTGCCGCGGAACTCGAAGTTACCGCCGTCCACGATGATGCCGCCGACCGCCACCGCGTGACCGTCCAGATACTTGGTGGTGCTGTGGATGACGACGTTCACGCCGTACTTGAAGGGAGTGACGAGACAGGGCGTCGCGAGGGTATTATCCACCGCGAGCAGGAGCCCGTGCTTCTTACAGAGAGCGGAATAACGCTCGAAGTCGAAGATGACCATGGCGGGATTCGCGATGGTCTCGCCGAACATCAGCTTGGTCTTGTCGTCGATGAGAGTCTCGATCTCCTCGTCCGTCATCCCCGGCTTGATGAAGCGACATTCGATGCCGAGCTTCGCCAGCGTGACTTTCAAGAGATTGAAGGTGCCGCCGTATAGGGTGGGGAAAGCGATGATATTGTCGCCCGCCTGCGCCACCGTCAGCACGGTGATGAGGCTCGCCGCCTGACCGGAAGAGGTCATCATGGAAGCGACGCCGCCCTCGAGAAGCGCCATCTTCTCCTCAAATGCCGCCACCGTGGGGTTGGAGATGCGGGTGTAGATATGTCCGTCTTTCGGCACATCGAAGAGGTGCGCCATCTCCTCCGGGGTATCATAGGCATAGGTCGTGCTCTGATAGATGGGTAATACGTTGGCGTCACCGCTCTTCGGGGTGTAACCGCCGTGCAAACAGATGCTCTCTTTCTTCATAATTTCTCCTTATATAGCCGCCCGCTGTGCTTCGCGGTCGAGCTGTTTTTCCTTGAGCGCGTTACGTTTGTCGTACGCGTGTTTGCCTCGGGCGAGCCCGAGCTCCACCTTCACCAACGAATGCTTGAAATACAGCTTGGTGGCGACGATGGTATAGCCTTTTCTCTCCACGGCGGCGCGAAGCTTGTCGATCTCCCTCTTATTGAGGAGAAGGTTGCGGTCGCGGCGCGCCTCGAGATTAAAGTAGCTGCCCTTTTCATAGGGCGCGATGTAAAAATTCTCCAGCACGGCGGTCGAACCCTTCACGGACACGAAACTGTCCGCGAAACTGACCTTCCCCGCGCGAATGCTCTTCACCTCGCTGCCGACGAGGACGATGCCCGCCTCGTAGGTCTCGTCTATAAAGAAGTCGTGATAGGCTTTCTTATTTTGTGCGATGATCTTGACGTGTTCCATTTAGAAAAAACGGGGGCACTGAAGCCCCCGAATGTCGATGCAACTATTACCTTGCCGTATCACACCAAAGACTTGAGCGCGAAGAAAACGACCGAGATAACGAGCATGACCGCACCGAGGATCAAGGTGATACGCTTCAAGACCTGCTCTTTGCTGCGGCCCTTATTCTTGCCGTAAAAGGTCTCGCTGCTACCACCGGAGATCGCGGACACGCCGCCGCTCTCGCCCTCCTGCATCATCACGACCACGACGATCGCGATGGAAATGACCGTCATCAAGATGATGAGCACGGCATCAATGACTTCCCACGCTTCGCTTTTGATCGAAGCAAGAACAAAATCCAACATTCGAATACTCTCCTATTCTATAATCGTTTCATTATTGTAGCATATAAAAACCGCAAACACAACTGTTTTCTCGATTTTTTTCGCGCGGTGTGCGCTCACCCGTCCAATCGACGATAGAGACGCACCGCGACCACCGTCCTGTCATCCGCCGAGGAGACGTAGGACGCGTCCTGCAAGATATTCTCCGCGACGGTGCGGGGGTGATTGGTCCTGCCGCTCTCGATGACGCGCACGACGCCGTCCGCGCCGATGGCGTCCGTGATACCGTCCGTCATGAGGACGACGAGGTCGCCGCTCCCGAGCTGTTTGCGGGAGATGCCGGGGCGGACTTCCCGCAAGATGCCGAGGGGGAGCGCGCTCCCTTCCACGATCTCCGAGCCCCCTTTCCGCTTGATGACCGACTCGGGCGCAGAGAGTTTGATAAAATCCGCCACCCCCGTCCTGAGGTCGATGACGCACATATCGAGGGTCTGGAAGGACCCGTCGTTTCGGACGGACAAGAGCCGATTGATAAGAGGGAGCACCACCTTCTCGTCCACCCCCGTTTTGTAGAAATTCTCCACGAGGGAGATCGCCGCCGCAGAGCCGTCCCCCGCTTCCCGTCCGCTCCCCATGCCGTCGGAGAGGGCGATCATCACCTTGTCCGAACCGAGACGGGTGATCGTCTTGGTGTCGCCGCTCTCCGCGCTCCCCTCTTTCACCGCGACCGCTTCGCCGACGATGACGTCAAAGTAGGGCGCCGTCTCGAAACAAACCGACACCGCCCCCGCCCCGATACGACCTACGCTCTCCGCGAGGAGAGGGACGCCGAGCGCCCTTGAGACTCCCTTGGCGGCGCGCGGATCCTCCGCGTCGCTCTCGCTCATCGTGACGGTGACGCCGAGGTATTCTCCCTCCTCTGTGACCATCGCATCGTACGCCGTGATCCCCTCCGCCGCAAGCTCTCTGACGATGCGTCTCTCCCGATCCCCGTCGAAGGTGACGACCCGCCGCGTCTCTTTCTTCATCGCGTCGAGGATGCCCGCGATCCCTTCCGCTTCGCTCGCCATCACGGCGCGTTCGGCGCCAAGCGCCTCGTTCCGCCCTTTCTCCGCCGTATACTGCCGAATGAACTCGTTGATCCCGTCGATGAGGCTTTTCGTCTTATGACAATTGCTGTTGAGATAAGGCGAGAGATCCACGATGGTGGCTCGCCCCTGCCCCAAGCCGCGGCGCACCGTCGGCAAAAGTATCTCCGCCGTGTCGCCGCCTGCCTGCCGAGAGCAATCCCGAATGCCGCGACACCCTTCACAAAGCTTTTTCGCCATCGCGCGAGCGATCCGACAGGCGACCTCCTCCTCGTCCGCGTCCGCAGAGAGGAAAAGGAGACTATGCGACATCTTTCTGAGCGCATCACTCATACAGCCGAGCTTCCCGCTGAGGTCGAGCCGTGTCTTATTCACGAGACTACGCGCCGCGACTTCCTCCCCTTTGCCGAAATGCACGACCGCCTTCCGATAGGTCTCCTCGGGCAGGAGCGCCGCGAAGAGACCACCCGCCGTGAGCAGGATGAAATTATAGGGAGAGAAGGCGGCATTAAATAGAAAATATACGCATATTTCCGATAAAAGCACACTAAATGCCGCGATCCTTCTATGGTGTCGAAGTCCCTCGATGGGAAGGGCGGCGAGCGCGACCGGGAGCACCAGAAGCCCGTCCCCGCAGGTCACGGTCGCCCCGAGCGCGAAAGCGAAAGCATATGCCGTTCCCTCCGTTCCGAGCGCGGCGAAAAGAGGAACTGCCGCAGCAAGAAGCAGATAATAAGGCGAAACGCCGTAACCGGACACGCTGTACGCCCCCGCTCCGAGGGCAAATAAGCAGATCATCACGAGCACCTTCTCCGCATTCGTGAAGAGGAAGATGCGGGCGCGTTTCGTGCCGAAGAGCCTCGTGGTCAAGAGCGCGAAAAAGGCGGCGAGCGCCACATTCGGCAAGAAGGTATAAAGAGCGGTGGTCGGCAGAAAGAAAACGGTAAATAATTGTCCGAAAAATGCGAGCAAAACGGCGTAAAATCCGTGATAGCGCCGACGGCGCAGAAACTGCACGGCGGCGCCTGCGGCGGACGCCGCTACGGCGAATACCATCTGCAAGAGCAAAGCGACCGTGAACCCCCCGAGCGCCACCGCGGACAGCATCGTCCCGCCGAGAAAGACGAGCGCGGCGACGATAAAATGACAGCCGAGAGACACTGAGGTCGCGAATACCGCGAGGTAAAAGGGAGAGATCTCCCACGGAAGGCGCGCGGAAGACAATAAAAAGGTGAGGAAAAAGGCGACGGGGACATAGGTCAGCAGGGAACGAAGGCTCTTATCCATAAAGGCAAGTTTACATCGCCGCTCTCGTCCGAATATCGCGAAGAACGTCGATAAGCGTCCCTTTTTCGCGAATTTCGAAAAAATTATTTTTTCGACCGCCCTGCCTCGCCCCTCGAAAGCGGTTGCAAAACGCGCGTGTATGCATTATACTAATTAAAACGGAGGAAATTATGGAAGTCAGAACGAGATTCGCCCCCAGTCCCACGGGGTTCATGCATATCGGCAACCTGCGCACCGCTCTATACGCCTATCTCTACGCGAGAGCGAACGGCGGCAAATTCATCATCCGCATCGAAGACACCGACCAAGGTCGTTACGTCGACGGCGCGGTGGACGTCATCTTCAACACGCTGAAACAGGCGGGCATCGACTACGACGAGGGTCCCGGCAAGGAAGTCGGCGGCTACAGCTACGTCCAGAGCGAAAGGAAAGCCATCTATAAAAAGTACGCCGAGGAGCTCATCCGTCGCGGCGGCGCCTATTACTGCTTCTGCAAGGGGCGCGACATGACGGACGGCGGCACGGTGAAATACGACAAGCGCTGTCTGCGCCTCTCCAAAGAGGAAGTGGCGGAGCGTCTCGCGCGCGGCGACAGCTACGTCGTGCGTCAGAATATCCCCGATACGGACGGCGTCAGCAGCTATACCGACCTCGTTTACGGCGAGATCAGCGTGGCGTATAAGGATATGGAGGACGCCGTGCTCCTCAAGAGCGACGGGATGCCCACCTATAACTTCGCGAACGTCGTGGACGACCACCTGATGGGCATCACCCACGTCATCCGCGGCAACGAGTACCTGTCCAGCACCCCGAAATATAATCTCATTTACGACGCATTCGGCTGGGAGCGCCCGCAATACATCCACCTGCCCCCCATTATGAAGGACAAAGAGCGCAAGCTCAGCAAGCGCTACGGCGACGCGAATTTCGACGATTTCGTGAAGAAAGGCTATCTGCCGAAGGCGATCGTGAACTATATCGCCCTCCTCGGCTGGAGCCCGAAGAACAACGAGGAAATGATGTCGATGGATGACCTCATCCGCCTCTTCAACGTGGAAGGCGTGAATATCTCTCCCGCCATCTTCGACGAAGCGAAACTGCGCTGGCTGAACGGCAGTTACATCAAGAATATGACCGTGCCCGAGTTCGTGGAAGCGGCGCGTCCCTTCCTCGACGCCTCGAAAGTGGGCGGCAAATACGACTATTCCCTCTTGGCTCCCCTGCTGATCCCCCGCGTGGAAGTCCTGTCCGAGATCCCCGATCTCGTGAATTTCCTCGAGGAATTCGGCGACTACGACACCTCGATCTTCACCCATCAGAAGATGAAGACGGACGGCGCCGTCGCCCTGACTGCCCTGAATGCCGCCCTCCCCGCCATCCGTGCGACAGACGGTTGGGATATGACCGTCCTCCACGACACCCTCGTCGCCACGGCGGAGAACGTCGGACTCAAGAAAGGTCAAATGCTCTGGAGTTTCCGCATCGCCATCACGGGTCGCGCGTCCACGCCGGGCGGCGCCACCGAAATGGCGGAGCTCCTCGGGAAAGAGGAATGTATCAAGAGGATGGAGCACTCCATCGCTCTCCTGACCCGCTGACGCTATGGACGGATCGAAGGTTTTCGACAAGATAGAGAAGTTTTGCTCCGGTGACCTTTTCATCGTAGCTGCAGCCGCGGTGGTATTCATCGGTTGGGTGACGGGGCTGTGGGTGATATTCCTATGCCTCTTGGCGCTATTATGCACGGCGCCCCTCTTTTTCACCTCGTCCAATCGTTCCCTCTTGGTCTTCTTCATGCAGTTCACCTTTATCATCAGCCACAACTCGCACGACCTTGCGTCTTATTGGTGGCTGCTTCTTTTATTGATCCCGCTTTTCGGCGGGCTCATATTCCAAGGCGTTCGCTTCCGCAAGGAATACCGTTGGGACATCTTGCGCCCATCGAAATTCAAAGGACAGCATTTCTTCCTGCTCCTTCTGATGATCCCCTTCGCCCTCGGCGGCATCGTGCGCGGGCACGAGAAGCCCCTCGTCATATTCCTCGCCTTCCTCATCATCTTCATGGTGGGCGCGGCTTATACCTACTATATGGTCAGCAATTACGGACGGGAAGACAAGGCGGAAATGCCCTCTTTCGTTCTCAAGAACCTCGTCGCGGTCGGCATCATCATCAGCCTGCAAATGATCGTCTATTATCTCAAGCTCGGCTCGGTGGAAGCCATCGTGGACGCCATCGCGAAGAAGCGTCACGCGCTCGGCTGGGGCGGTCCGAATAATATCGGCACCATCTATACCCTCGCCATCCCCGCCACCCTCTATTTCTGCACGAAGGATTGGAATCGGACGCCTCTTTTCGTCGTCGCCGCCATCGCGGAATACGCCTTACTGGTCTCCACGGGGTCGCGTGGCTCCATCCTCGTCGTCACCGTCGCCATGCCTGCGATGCTCCTTTATATCATGGCGGTCACCCCGCATAAGCGCGCCTATGGATTCTCCCTCTGCGCCGTCATCTTCGCGGCGATGGTGGGCATCGTCCTCACGGCGGACAAGATCATTCCCGCCCTCGCCGACCGCTTCGCCATGGGCTTGGACTCCAATGGACGAATGGATTTCGAGTACCCCGCCGCGTGGGAAGCCTTCCGCAATCATCCCATCTTCGGCGTCGGCTGGGACTATATGATGGGCGAACGCGTCAAAGACGGATACACCCCCCTGTGGTTCCACAGCACGATACTCCAAGTGGGCGCCGTGATGGGCGTCGTGGGTCTACTCTTCCACGGCGTTTGGACCTTCCAACGTTACCGCTCCTTCTTCCTCAATCGGAAAGACACCCGCGTCCAATTCCTCTTCGTCTCCACCCTCCTTTTTGAGGGGTACTGCATGGTGGATACGGGCTTCTTCTCCCCGTCCTTCTTCGCGATGATGATCATTATCCAGTTCGCGGTGGAGGTGACGCTGGAGGAGGATGAGGGGCTGGCGTTGCCGCGACGCCTATTCGAACCAAAAGGCGACGATTAAGCGCCGACGTATAGCGGCTCTGCGCGGCATTGTCTGCCTTCGGTTGCCGAGACGGTTTACATCGTCTCTAAAGCAACGATTCGGCAGACTGCCTTGCTCGCTCCGCGACACGTCGCGTTCGCGACTGCACCACTCTCCGTCGGCTTGTTGCTTTATTAATGCGGAATTCGGAACTGTGACGCTTCGCTTTAATTAGGAATTATGAATTAGGAATTAGGAATGAAGGTGGCGCGCAAAGCGCGATCCTAATAATTCTCCAAAGAATTACTTAAAAAAGAGAGCTGAGAAGGGATGAATTGACCTAACGGTCATGAATTGGCTTTCGCCATGAATGGCGCCTTTGGCGCATGAATTGCACGCTTGGCGTGCATTATGGATATATTTATCCGCAATGACGGCTATGCCGTCAATTCACGGAGCGCTCTGCTCGAGAATTCACGACCGCAACTGCGGTCAATTTACGCACGAAGTGCAATTCACTGCGTAAGCAAGTTCACTTTTTCAAAAAAGAGACAGAAAAAGTCACACGCGGCTTGCGTGTGACTTTTATCGTTTGAAAGCATTCTCTTCACAGCGAAATACGTATCGCCGGGGCGATGCCGAGGTAGGTAAGGCTCACAAAGCTGCCACTGCCGGTGCTTCCGCTCGGGGAAACGTCCGTTGCATAATTGTCATACCCGTTGCTCGGCGAACGGAGCCACCAATAGCCCGCCCCCGCATAGGCGCCCGTATGCGTATATGCGCCTTGCGACTTCGCATAGTCGGTATTCATCTTTCGACGCGCGGGATCATTCGCGTTGTAATCGCTGTCGAAGCCATAATATGTGCTCGTCACCTCTCGCAGGCTGAGCAGATAGACGTAGTCCTCGGTATAGCTCGATTCGTATTTCGTCGCTTGCGTCAGATTGCTGCCGGCATCGGTCGTGGTCAGCGCGCTGTTATCCACCTGCGTCGTGAGGATGATCGCCTTCTCCGCCGACTTGAACGCCGTATTATAGAAGGTGTCATTCAACCATTTGCGAATATTCGAAAGCACATAATTATTGGCGTAACCGATACCGTCGTTGTGCGTGAAGGTGCCCGTGCTCGCGTCCGCATAATAATCCCCGCTGTCGAGGATCATTTCCGAGAGCAGGAATGCTTCCCCGCCCTCTTCCTCGAGGATGCGCCACTTGATGGGCTCGTACTTGAACCAATACGTCGTCGAGGTATAATAGCCGTTGTCGTCTTGATAGCCGGTGTCCGAATAGGACGCGAGATTCGTCCTGTAGGGTCTATAATAGGCGAAATACACCCCGCGGTAGCGCTCGCCCTCATATTTGCGATCGGTGTACCACATATAGACGGATTCGTTATGCCCGTTGACGTAATAGTCGTATGCTCTCCAAAGCCCGGGCGCCGAGGGGGTGGGAAGTCCGTCCGCCGCCTCGTTGAGAGCCGCGACAACGGTGGGATCCGAGATCTGCGTCTGGGGATAATAGCCGAAGAGAACGTAGTCTCCGTCTTCCGCGGGCGCACCCTGCGAGTTCACGCGGGTATATGCCGCCGAGACCTCTTGCTGGGGCTGTTGCGGTTCTTGGGGCTCTTCCGCCTCCTTCAAGCGAATGCGAAGGGCGGGGACGACGCCGGTATCCGTACTGCGGATATAGTTGGTCAGATATTCCGCGGGACCGGAATTCCGCACGGTGTAGGCATAGTTCACGACAGAGTAATGGGGCGAACGAAGCCACCAACGACCTTTCCCTTCGATGTCCGTGGTGTCGGTGGTATAAGCTCCCTGTGCCTGTGCGTAGTCCGTGGTGTTCTTCTTGCGCGCCTCGTCGAACCCGTTCGTATCGGGATCGAAGCCGTAGCTCTCCATGGTGACCTCTTGCTCGCTGAGCAGGAAGACATAGTCTTGCGTATTCCCGTAGGCGTTATTATTGGCACCGTAATTCCATTCCGAAGCGTTACCGTCCGGATTGGTCGTGCGCGCGCCGTTCTCCACCTCGGTCAGAAGGATCACGTCTCGTTGCAGGGCGGTGAACGCGGTATTATAGAAGGTATCATTCAGCCAGGTGCGTATCGTGCTGTCCCGATAAAGGTTGTAACTGTCATTCCCGTAATTGAAGTGCTGACTGTCGAGGATGAGCTCCGCGAGGATCAACGCCTCGCCCTCCCCCTCTGCGAGGATGCGCCACTTGATGGGCTCATAGAGGAACCAATACGCCGTAGCGGTGCTGTATCCATTATCGTCTTGGAAACTATTCTCCGCCGTGCCGTCCGAGGTGGTGTAATAGGGACGATAAGACGTGAAATACACGCCGCGGTATTTCGCTCCCTCGTAGGCGAGATCGATATACCACATATATGCGGTGGTATCCACGCCGTTCTTATAATATCCGTAGCTCGTCCACTTGCCGCTATCCGAGGCGGTGGGGAGATCCCCCGCTCTTCCGTTCAGGGCGGAGACGACCGATGCGTCCTGCACCCTGCTCTGCGGGTAGGAGCCGAAGAGGAGATAATCGCCGTCTTCCGCTTCCGCGCCTTCCGCGTCCACGCGGGTATAGGCGGGCGGCGTGGGCTCGTGGAGCCTGAGGCGCAAGGCAGGGACGACGCCAAGGTAGGTATTTGTAACGGAAGAACCTGCCGAAACAACGCATCCACTGTAAGAAACCATTCCCGCAAGAGAGTTAGAACCGTAATAATTACGCGGAGAGCGGAGCCACCAATCACTGCTCGTCCAATTCGATTCGTACCACACTCCTTGTGACAGAGCATAATCGGTATGCTCTTTGTAGCGTGCCGTAAAGTCGTCGGCGGAATAGTTGCTATTAAAACCATACTCTTTAGCCGTCACCTCCTGCACGCTGAGCAAGAAGACGTAGTCTCTCGTGTTTTCGGAATAATAGAATGCTTGTTCCAAATAGTTTTTGGAATCCGATGTGCTCCTGGCGCTATTATCTACGAAGCTCAAAAGGATCGCGTTCTTTTGGGCGGTTCCGAACGCCGTATTGTAGAAAGACTCGTTCAGCCAATTGCGAATGTTGCTTTCCTTATAATTATTCGGATATACCGTTTCGTCTCCATATCGCGTATGCACGTCAGCGTAATACTCTTGACTGTCGATAATATTCTCGCAGAAGATAAAGGCTTCACCATCATTGTCCTCGAGGATGCGCCACTTGATCGGTTCATACTTGAACCAATATATAGCATTTACATAATACCCACCATTATCTTGATAGCTACAATCCGCGGCGCTCGCAGACGTCGTACTGAACGGTCTGTAGGACGTAAAATACACACCTCTGTATTTGTTCTCCGAATACGGAAGATCGATATACCACATATAATCGGAGGTATTTACGCTGCTCTTATAGTAGCCGTATGACGTCCAGCGTTTACTGTCGCTCTCCGTCGGTAGGTCGCCCGCCTCTAAAGTGAGCGCCGCCGCAACGTTCTCATCCGTCACCCTGCTCTGCGGATATTCCCCGAAGAAGATATAATTCCCTTCCTCGTCCTCGACGCCTTCGGCATTCACACGGGTGAAGGTCGGCTGCGGCGTGCCGCAAACGGTGCAAACGCCGTTCTCATAGTGGTGCGCGGCGGGGATCGCCTCTCTCTCCAAGACCGTCTGACAGACGGTGCACTTCTTCACGCGTTCGCCGTCCTTCGTGCAGGTAGGCTCCGTTCTCGTCCACTCGCCGGGGGTATGATCTTTCAGCTCGATGCTCTCCCGCTCGACCTTACCGCAGAGCGCACACCGACGCGTCTCGGATCCGTTCACGGTGCAGGTGGCGGGCGTCTCTACCGCCCACTCGGAATACTTATGCACGGGATCGACGGTGTCCGCGGGGATGGTGTAGCCGCAGGAACACACCCGAGCCACACAGGTGTAACCTTCGTTCTCAAAAGTATGCGTCCCGTAGGGACCGAGGGCGGGGACGCCATTCACGTAGCGCCAGTTGCGCTCGGAGCCGTGCTCCGCCTCGTAGAAATAAACGTCTTCTTTATTCGTAAAGGAGGTGTGATCCCCTTTGAACGTCCGCCACTCGTCCGCCGTGCCGCCGAAATAGAGCGGGTAACTCCGGGCAGCATTCACGGTGTAATCGGAGAGCTTGGCGTCCTTGTCGAAGCTGACGCCCGAGATCTCGCCGTCGGCATAGAATATCTTGGACTCGACATTCCCTTTCGCGTCGAGGAGCGTCACTGTCTTCAAGGAAGAAGGAATGCTTTTCGGCGTGGCGAAGCGGACGTACGCGCAGTCGTCTCCGTTATTGATGGAAGAGTCTTTCGCATACGTGAATTCGATGACGTCGCCCACGAGGGTAGCATTCAGGACGAGGGGCTTATAGCCCACCTCGCCCGAGATCTGATCCAATAGCGTCCCATTATAATACACGTATAGAATGTCGCTTCCCCTCTCCGAGGAGACGGCGTAATTGCATTCAAAGCGCCCCGCCGTCGTGATGGTGGCGCGCATGGTCACAGAGCTGCTTGCCGAGATGACGGGAGAGACGTATGCGCCATCGCGATACAGATAGCTCCCCGTAATGGTGCATTTCGCGACGGCGCCGAAGGCTCGATCCAATATCTGCGTGTTATAGAAGATGTCGCTCGGAGCGGAGATCTCCTCGATGGCGTCGCAACCGTAAAACGCATCGGGGTCGATATAAGCGAGACCGACGGGCAGGATGATCCGCTTCACGAAAGTCGCATTCGCGAAAGCGCCTGAATCGATGCCGATGACGGGGAGCCCGTTATAGGTAGCGGGCACGTAGAGTTCGCTCCCCGCGAAAGTGCCGATGCTCTCCACGACGTAGTAGCCGTCCACGAGGCGATAGACGAGCCCGACCGCGGCACGATAGCCGCAACGGGTGCAGATCTCTCCGTCAAAAGAGTGCCCGAGCGCCGCGATCTCCTCTCTCTCCTCGTCCTCACAGCGACTGCATTTCCGTACGATGAGACCCGCCTCCGTACACGTGGGGTCTTTATGCGAGATCTCCGCGTAAAGGTGTCCGAGCGCAGGATAAATGGTCTGCTCCGTGAAGACCTCGCCGCATTTCTCGCAATGCGAGCCTTCGGAGCAGCCGTCTTCCGTACAGGTGGCTTCCTTCGCAGGATCTGTGATAGGCTGATGACCCGACGCGGGCAGCTCCTCGAAGGTGGTGTAATCGCAACGGGTGCAAGTGTCGTAGGGCGCCCAACCGGGCTCGGTGCAGGACGCTTTGCCCTCGTGATGCACGAGGTCGTGTCCCGGCGCCGCGGTGATCTCCCTGTCCTCATACTCGCAACGGCGGCAGGTGCGCACCCGCTCGCTCTCTTCCAGACAAGTGACGGGACGCACCTCCGTCCAGTCGGTGTAATCGTGTCCGAGCGCGTCTATGGCGACCACCTCGTCGAGGTCGCAGAAGGCGCATTGCCTATGCTTGGACCCCGCCTCGGTACAGGTCGGCTCCGCTATGTACGCCCATTCCCCGAAGTCATGCGCGCGCAGAATGGTGATGTCGCATTCGAGGACGGCATCCCCTCTCGTGGCGGACAGAAACGCCGTGAAAGGCTCGTCGATATTCAGTTCGATCTCTTCGGGATAGGGGATCTGATACTCGCGGCTCACGTACAGCGCGAAAGACGCGCCGGGAATGGAGACGTCCGAGAGGGAGAAGCTCTCCGTGTCACAGCGCACCAAAACGCTCAGTCCGCTCTCCGTCTTCGTCGCGCTCCGAACGGAATCGAGCCCCTCGAAGGCGTCCGTGAATAGGTATGTCATACGCGTGGCTTTCGCCGCGGTGCGCAGCTCCCGCTGCGACGCCCCGCTGCCACATGCAACGAGTACCGCACAACATATCAGCAAGACCACCGCCAAGATAACGTATTTGCTCTTTCTCCACATATCTCCGACCTCATAACGCGCGCCGCGCGATAATAACAAGTGTAGTGCAGACATTATAGCAAATTCCGCGCGAAGATGTCAACTGCGCGCGAGCGCGGCGCGCTTGCGCATTAATTAAAGGCACTGCCGCATGAATCGCACGCTTTGAGTGCATTGAGGATTTTAGAGAATAAAAATCGCTCTCCGAATGATTTTCGGAGAGCGATGTGAAATGTTTGAAGAAAACTCTAAAAGAGCGTGGAGAAGGGTCGCAGATGCTAGGCTTTCCAAGCCTTGTACGAATGAGCGTACTTGCCGTACGTGATTTCGTCAAGGCGCAGGAAGAAACAACGCAGATGCGCCCTTATACACGCTCGCATTATGCGGCGTCTTGCGCAGCAGTAGCAGCCTGCGCTCCTTTCGTGGTGTATGACACCGTTATCGGCGCCCCCTTCGCGGTCGCGTCCGCGATGGCGTCGGCGATGAAGGTCTCCACCTTGCTGAGCTCGATGGCGAAGCCCATATTCTCGATGCTCGTGCTGACGAACTTACTATTCACCACGCCGATGAGCGCGCCGTAGATATTGACGGCGGGGCCGCCCGAGTTACCGCCGTTGATGGCGGCGTCGGTCTGGATGAAGGTGAGTTTCGGGGAGTCGGTGAATGTCTTGCCCGTAGCGGACACGATGCCCGCCGTGGCAGAGAGCCCGAATCCGTCCGCATTGCCGAGGACGAGCACTTCGTCGCCGCGCTTCGTGGTGCCGTTATAGAAGGGAACGGCGCTCCAAGCGTCCCCCGCGGGGACTTCTTCCACGATCTTCAAGAGGGCGAGGTCGTAGTCCGGATCGCGGTAAACGAACTCAAGGTTATATACCGTGCCGTTCGCGTAGTAACTGCTCTCCGAGTCGAAGACGGCGGTGATGGACGAATACACACCCGTAACGGTCTTGTATCCGTATTGCGTAAATGGACCGAAATTGCGGATGCTGTTCGGGTCTATTACGGTCGTCTCGTAGGCGACAACGTGGTTATTGGTGAGGACGTAGCCGTCGGCGGAGATGATAAAGCCCGTGCCCTGACATCCGAGGTTGTATTGCGATTCCACACAGGCTAGATTCATCACGCTGTCCACAAGGGTGGAGGCATACGCGCCGATCTTCGTCTCACTATTCGCCACGGCTTCCTCCACGATCTGCTTGTAGTCTTCGAGGAGCGCAGATTGCTTGTCGCAGATGTCGATATATTTCGTCAGGGTCGCCTCGAGCTCCTCCCTCGTCATCGAGGAATAGTCCGCTTTCGCGATGGTGCTCGAAGAGGCGGAAGTGCCGCTCGAACCGCCGCCGTTATTCACGATGAGGTCAGTGCCCGAGACCAGACTGCACCCCGCAACTGAGAGGGTGAGAACGATCGCCAATATTGCCGTTAAAATGATAAGTCTCTTTTTCATATGATCCATCCTTTGGCGCCACACGAGCGCCCCTTTCCGGTTATATACTATTATTCTACCATTAAATGAACCTTAAAATTAGCAAAAAATCTTAATTTTTCATATAAAACGATATGAATGACTTGGTCTCGACGGCGAGCGCCCTCGCGAATGCCTTGGTGAGAGGGAGATCTTTACAGGAGCTTCAGCGGCTGCAAATGATGCTACAGATCGTCTTGTCCGTGGTCAGCGCGGAGATAACGGC
>JAFTBD010000063.1 GCA_017455385.1 Clostridia bacterium | reverse complement strand
GGCGGACTTTACGGGCATTCGTCAGTTCAACCTGATGTTCAAGACCTTCCAGGGCGTCACGGAGGACTCCGTCAGCACCCTTTATCTCCGTCCGGAGACCGCGCAGGGTATTTTCGTCAATTTCCTGAACGTTCAGCGCACCACTCGTATGAAGGTGCCTTTCGGTATCGGACAGATCGGTAAGAGCTTCCGAAACGAGATCACCCCGGGCAATTTCATCTTCCGCGTGAGAGAATTCGAGCAGATGGAGCTGGAATTCTTCTGCGAGCCGGGCACCGACCTCGAATGGTTCGCCTATTGGAAAGAATTCTGCAAGAATTGGCTCCTCGGACTCGGCATCAAGGAGGAGAACCTGAAACTGCGCGATCACGATAAAGAGGAGCTCTGCTTCTACTCGAATGCGACTACCGACTTCGAGTACAAGTTCCCCTTCGGCTGGGGCGAGTTGTGGGGCGTCGCGGACAGGACGGACTACGACCTCAAGGCGCATATGAAGGTCTCCGGCAAGGAGCTATCCTATATGGATCCGAATACGAATGAGAAATACGTTCCTTACGTCATCGAGCCGTCGCTCGGCGTGGAGAGAATGGTGCTCACCATCCTCTGCGATGCCTATGACGAGGAGGAGCTCGAGGGCGGCGACACCCGCGTGGTGATGCATTTCCATCCCGCCATCGCTCCCTACAAGGTGGCGATCCTGCCCCTGCAGAAGAAAGCGCTCGGCGACAAGGCGACCGAGATCTATCACAGCTTGATGAAGAAATTCGCCGCTACCTACGACGAGACGGGCTCCATCGGCAAGAGATATCGCCGCCAAGACGAGATCGGGACGCCGCTCTGTATCACCGTCGACTTCGACACCCTCGAGAACGACACCGTCACGGTGCGTGACCGCGACACGATGGCGCAGGATAGGGTGGCGCTCACCGACCTCGAGGCGTATATCGCAGAGCGTGTGAAATACTGATCCGACCGCTTTCGACAGGAATAGCGACCATACGGCATTTTATAAGGATACTCTTATTTCGGTAAGTAGTATCCTTTTCTTTATGGGAAGATGTATCGTGGTCACGTCGGGCAAAGGAGGAGTGGGGAAGAGCACCATCACCGCGACGCTCGGCGTGGCGATCGCGGAGGCGGGCGCGAAGGTAGCCTTGGTGGATGCGGACGTCGGACTGAATAATCTCGATCTCGTCCTCGGCATCGAGGGAATCGTCGGCTACGACGTGCAGGACGTCCTAAAAGGACGGTGTCGCCTGTCCGAGGCTCTCGTCAAACATCCTTTTTGTGAGGAACTCTATCTTCTCGGATCGAGGGCGCTCGTCGGCGGGGAATTATCCCTCCGCGCCTTCTCGGATATCGTGAATGCGCTCAGACGCGCTTTCGACTACGTTTTCATCGACTCTCCCGCGGGGATCGACGACGGTTTTCAGCATGCGGCGAGCGTGGCGGACGAGGCGATCATCGTGACGACTCCCGTGCCTGCGAGCGTTCGTGACGCGGACAAAGTGTCGGATATATTATCTTCGTATCGGCTCAGGCGGGTGAGCGTGGTGGTGAACCGCGTGCGGGGCGATCTCGTCCTCAAGGGAGACGTGATGAGTGTCGCTGACGTCGTGGGGGTCTTGCGTCTCCCCGTCATCGGCAGCGTGCCCGAGGACGACGAGGTCTTGCGCGCCGCCACAGTGGGGAAGATCGGCGACGTCAAGAGCAGTCATTATCGTGCGGTGTGTATGATCGCGTCGAACTTGATGCTCGGCACGGACACCATTTACGACTGCACGGCGAAATATCGCGGGATCGTCGGATTTTTCCGCAAAATTGCGAGGTAGTATGAAGAACGCCAAACGGGGAGTGGAACGGATCAAGAAGGTATTATTGCAAGACAGAGCGGGCACGAGGGAGAATGTGATAGCCGTCTTGAAGAGCGACGTATTCGAGGTGCTGGACGCCTACTTCGAGGTGAACACGCAATCGGTCACGGCGGAAGTCACGGTGGATGATCGGGGGCTCTACGAGATACGGATCGCCGCCTACGCTTTCCGCGTCCGCGGCACGGAGCAAAGACCGACGGCATAATCCCACGCTACCTCGCATACAGTTTCTGTATGAGAAGGAAAAAGCGTCCTCTTCGCGAGGGATTCGAAGACAGAAGGATCGTCATCAGGCGGGGCAGGGATTCCGACTTCGCCTTTCTCTATTTCGCGGTGATCTTCGGCACGGCGGTCTATCTCATCGCCACCGCGGTGTGTAAGGGCATTTATACCGTTATGATCGACGTGCTCTCCTATATCTTTTGAAACTACGCGTCCATCCTTTCTTTATAGCGTTTCTATTTGTCTGCACCCTGCTCGGCGGGGTGGGGCGGTACCTCATAGCCTTTCTCGCCGTTTTCTTGCACGAGTGCGCGCATTATGCGCTCGCGCGTATCGCAGGCGCGAGAGGACTCTCGATCACCTTGATGCCGTACGGCGCTTCTCTGACATTGTCGGAGGACGTGCCCCACGTCGGCGCCATCCTCCTCGCGGGGCCGATATCCAATCTCTGTATCGCTTCTTTTTGCCTCGCGATCTCCTGGCTCGTTCCCGAGCTTTACGGCTATCTCGAAGGCTTCCTCGCGGCGAATATCCACATCGCTCTTCTGAATCTCCTCCCCGCGTATCCATTGGACGGCGGACGGCTCCTTCGGCGCGTCTTGGATCGGCGATGGACGAAGGTGCTCACCGAAGGCATGACGTTGCTCCTCGGCGGCACGGCGACGACTCTCTTTTTCTTCGGCGGAATGACCAATTATACCTTATTGACTTTCGGCATTTTCATGACGACCTATTTCTTCGCGTTCTCGGTGCGGCGGAGCCATCGTTGTCCCTCGGACGCTCCCTTGTGGTCCCTTGTCTCGACGGACAGAGAAGGACGCATCCGATCCGTTCGCGTGACGGAAGGCGGACGGATTCTTTTTCGCTTGTCGCCGAGCGAGGTCACAGCGCTCGTTTTGAAATGCGACAGGGATATCCCCGTTCTGGATGCCGCCTGCCGCGAAGGGCTCTTGCCGCGCCCGCACCGAAAAAAGCGTGAGTTCTCTATGCGCACGCGGAAATAAACTTGTGATTTTACGGCGCCTATGATATACTATCAAAATAGAGGTTATCATGACGCTCGAAGAGATGTTACTGAAAGTAGAGAAACCGGCTCGTTACAGCGGCGGAGAGTACAATACCCCCGATATGGGGAAAGAGTGCGACGTCCGTTTCTGTATCTGTATGCCCGACCTCTACGAAGTGGGGATGTCCAATCTCGGATTGAAACTTCTCTACCACGTGCTGAACCGCGAGAAAGGGACGATCTGCGAGCGTTGTTTCGCGCCCGCGCCCGATTTTCGCGCCTTGCTTCGCGAGAACGATATACCTCTGATGAGTCTCGAGACCAAGCGCCCCCTGAAAGATTTCGATATCCTCGGATTCTCCGTGCAGTACGAGATGCTCTATACCGGCATCCTCTACGTGATGGACAGTGCGGGCATTCCTTTCTATGCCAAGGATCGTGACGAGAGTTATCCCCTCGTCGTCGGAGGAGGACCCTCCGCCATCAATCCGGAGCCTATCGCCGACTTCTTCGATATCTTCATGGTGGGCGAGGGCGAGGACATGATCGTCGAGCTCACTCGCCTTTTCCGCAAGTGCAAGAAGAAGGGGCTTTCCCGCCTCGCTTTCCTGAAACAGGCTGAGAAGATCGAGGGCATATACGTTCCCGCGCTCAATACCCCCGAGCACAGGAAAACGGTGAAGAAGGCTGTCGTCAAAGATTTCGAGAATTGT
>JAFTBD010000010.1 GCA_017455385.1 Clostridia bacterium | reverse complement strand
TATAATAAAAAGCACGCGACCGTGGCGGAACTGGCAGACGCGCCAGACTTAGGATCTGGTATCTGAGATGTGGGAGTTCAAGTCTCTTCGGTCGCACCAATCAAACGACAATACGCGGGAGTGGCTCAGTGGTAGAGCGTTGCCTTGCCAAGGCAAATGTCGCGGGTCCGAATCCCGTCTCCCGCTCCAACGTGCTTTCGCAGTTTTTCGTGCAGACGGGATTCCGTTGCGAAGCAACCGCGCGAAAGCGCGGGACCCGACCGGGACCGAACCGAGCGAAGCGAAGGTCCTCGATAAAATCGAGCATCCCGTCTCCCGCTCCAATGTGCTTTCGTAATTTCTCGTGCAGACGGGATTCCGTTGCGAAGAAACCGCGCGACAGCGCGGAACCCGCAGGGGCCGTACCGGAGGTCCCCGATGAAATCGGGCATCCCGTCTCCCGCTCCAATGTGCTTTCGTTGTTTTCCGTAAGGAGCGAAAGCGAAATCGAATATAGTTGTTGCGCCTTTCGCGTGCGCATCATATTATATAGCGTTATGGCACCATAGCCAAGTGGTAAGGCAGAGGTCTGCAAAACCTTTATTCCCCAGTCCGAGTCTGGGTGGTGCCTCCAATATTGCCGAAGTGGCGGAATGGCAGACGCAAGGGACTTAAAATCCCTCGGGGGCAACTCCGTGCGGGTTCGAGTCCCGCCTTCGGCACCACACACGTGGCGGACACGTCCGTCGGATAAAGCATTCTCAGAGAGTTTCGCATATGCTGTGAGCGGAGCGTTTGCTGCCGAGGGGTACCACCGTCAGGATCATTATTCCGAATAGAAAGTGGAGCGGCATCGCCAATACCGCTCAAATAAGGTGGAACCGCGGCTATGTCGTCCTTATGCGTTATCGTATAAGGGCTTTTTTTATTAACTACGAACGTGCCTGCTTCGGGCGGGCAAAGGAGAGGATCATGAAAATTTATTTGAGAGACAGCGTGAAGGAATATGACGCCCCCGTTACCGTGGATCAGATCGCGGCGGATATCGGCGAAGGACTGCATCGTGCCGCTTTGGCGGGCAAAGTGGACGGCGTACCCGTCGACTTGTCTTACCTCGTCACGAAGGACGCGGAAGTGCAGATACTGACCTTCAAAGATCAGGAAGGTAAGCATATCTATAATCATACGGCGGCACACGTGATGGCACAGGCGGTAAAGAATATTTATCCCACGGCGAAGCTTGCCATCGGGCCCGCTATCGATACCGGATTCTATTACGATATCGAATACGTCACGCCTCCGACGATGGACGACCTTGCAAAGATCGAGGAAGAGATGCAGCGTATCATCAAGGCGAATCTCCCCATCAGTCGCGAAGTGTTGCCGAGAAAAAGTGCGAACGCTTTGATGCGCAAGCTGGACGAGCCGTATAAGCTCGAGATGATCTCGGAGCTCCCGCGCGGCGCGGAGATCAGTTTCTATCATCAGGGTGATTTTGTCGACATGTGCGTCGGTCCTCACCTCAAGAGCACCGGCGTCCTCAAGGCAGTGAAACTTACGAGTATCACCGGCGCGTACTGGAGAGGAGATGCGAATAATAAGATGCTGACCCGTATCTACGGCGTCGCTTTCGATAAGAAGTCCGCTTTGGACGAGTATCTCACCCTCTTGGAGGAAGCGAAAAAACGCGATCATAATAAACTTGGGCGCGATCTCGGTATCTTCATGACGGAGGAGAAGATCGGACAAGGTCTCCCGCTTCTGATGCCGAAGGGCGCGAAAATGCTTCAGATCCTCCAACGTTTCGTCGAAGACGAAGAGGAGAGAAGGGGCTTCATGCTCACCAAGACGCCTGCGATGGCAAAAAATGACCTTTATAAGATCTCCGGACACTGGGATCATTATAGAGATAAAATGTTCGTGATCGGCGAGGAAGACCGCGACGACGAAGTCTTGGCGCTTCGCCCGATGACCTGTCCTTTCCAGTATCAAATCTATAAGAACGGCATCAAGTCGTACAGAGATCTCCCGTGTCGCTATGCTGAGACTGCCACGCTTTTCCGTAACGAAGCGTCCGGTGAGATGCACGGTTTGATCCGCGTGCGCCAATTCACCCTTTCCGACGGTCATATCGTCTGTATGCCGGAGCAGATCGAAGAGGAATTCAGACGTTGCTTGGATCTCTCGTACTATTTCCTGAATTGTCTCGGTTTGCGCGATGCCGTGACCTTCCGTTTCAGTAAATGGGATCCGAAGAATACGGATAAATACATTGACAATCCCGCGGAATGGGAGAGAACGGAGAGCCTGATGAAAGGCATTCTCGACAGACTCGGTCTCGACTATGTCGAGGCTGTCGGCGAAGCGGCTTTTTACGGACCGAAACTTGACGTACAGGCGAAGAACGTTTACGGCAAGGAGGATACCATCATCACCATTCAGATCGACTTCGCCAGCGCGGCGCGTTTCGAGATGACCTACGTTGACGAAAACGGCGTGAAGAAGACGCCTTACATCATCCACCGTAGCAGTATCGGTTGCTATGAGCGTACGCTTGCGATGCTTATCGAGAAATATGCAGGTGCATTCCCCGCTTGGATCGCACCGACGCAGGTGACCGTTATCAGCTTGACAGATAGAACGGCGCCCGAAGTCAAGGCGCTCGCCGAGAAGCTCAACGAGATGGGATTCCGTGCAGATAGCGATACGAGGAGCGAGAAGGTCGGATATAAGATCCGCGAAGCGCAATTGGCGAAAGTCCCCTATATGCTCATCATCGGCGACAAAGAGAAGGAAGAGGGGAAAGTCAGCGTGCGCCATCGCGCGAACGGCGACCTCGGCGTGATGACTGTCGAAGAGTTCACCGCCATGCTCGCAAAGGACGTTCGCGAGAAAATATTGAAATAAGCGCAAAAACGCTTGACGCGCATACTATTTGCGTGATAACATAATGCACGAAGTAGAACTGTTTCTCACCCGAGCAGTCGTTGCGTAGGGTTTCTTAAATATCGTGAGGTATTTTTGGGCAGTTTTACTGCCCAATTTTCTTATCTTGAGGAGGATATTGTTATAAAAGACTACCAAATTAACGAGCAAATTCGTGATAGGCAAGTTACTGTCATCGATGCAGAAGGGAAAAATTTAGGCGTTATGAGCATTTCCGATGCGTTGCGCATCGCAGACGAGCAGGGGCTCGACCTCGTGAAGATCGCTCCGCAGTCCACGCCGCCGATCTGCAAATTGATGGATTATGACAAGTTTCGTTTCGATACGATCAAGAGAGAAAAGGAAGCGAAGAAGAATCAGAAGATCGTTAAATTAAAGGAGATCCAGCTCAGTATAGTCATCGACGTAGGAGATATCAACGTCAAGGCGAAGATAGCCAATGAGTTCATCGCAGGTGGGGACAAAGTTCGCGTCGTGATCCGTATGCGCGGCAGACAGAATAAACGTCCCGAGCTCGGGCTCAAGATAATGGAACAGTTCTTTCAAAAAATTGAGGGCGCAATCATGGAACAGCCTCCCGTGATCGAAGGAAACACGATCAGGATGCAGCTCGCGCCTA